>NZ_JYNS01000001.1:600000-886072 GCF_000934725.1 Methyloterricola oryzae | reverse complement strand
TCGGGTCTGATCTCGCGGTTCTTCGCGATGCGTCTGATGCACGGTGGCTACGAGACGTTCGTGGTGGGCGAGATCGTGACGCCGAGCATCCGCGAGGGTGATCTGTTCATCGTGATTTCGGGCTCTGGGGAGACGGAGACGATGCTGGCCTTCACCAAGAAGGCGAAGCAGCAGGGCGCGAAGATTGCGGTGATCTCGACCAAGAAGAGTTCGACCATGGCGGACATGGCGGACGAGGTGTTCCAGATCGGGACGCCGGAGTTGTACGGCAAGGTGGTCGGCATGCCCATGGGCACGACCTTCGAGCTGTCGACGCTGTTCTTCCTGGAGGCGACCATTTCGCACATCATCCACGAGAAGGGAATTCCCGAGGAAGAGATGCGGACCCGCCACGCCAACCTCGAGTAAGCGTTTTTGAACGGGCGCCTCAGGCGCCCGTTCATTCTATTGCCCCTAAATCCACATCCTCACCTTATCTGGCGGTCGCCGCGATCGCGGCTCAGTCAACCAGTAGGCTCCTTAGAAGCGCTCGATTTCGGCTCGCCTGGCGCTGGGTCTGAAGGCGTGTGGAGACAACGATGCTGAGTATTTCTTGCAGCGCCGTTTCGAAGTCATCGTTCACAACCAGATAGTCGTATTCAGCGTAGTGGGACATTTCCGCCACGGCTTCGCGCATGCGCCTGGCGATGGTTGCGGCGTCATCCTGCCCCCGCCCCTGCAGTCGCTGCTGCAAGGCCTCTCTGGATGGCGGCAATACAAAGATGGACTGGCACCGAGGGATCAGTTGCTTGACCTGGCGCGCGCCCTGCCAATCGATTTCCAGCAGGACGTCGGATCCTGACGCCAGTTGGGCATCCACCGTGGCTCGCGCCGTCCCATAACAGTTGTCGAACACGCGGGCATGTTCGAGGAACTCCTGGCGTCCAACCATGGCTTCGAAGGTCTCGCGGGAGACGAAGAAGTAATCGACCCCGTGCTGCTCGCCCGGCCGCTGTGCGCGGGTGGTGTGGGATACCGAAACGCTGAAGCCCTTGGTGCGGCTTCTGAGTTCTCTCACCAAACTGGTCTTGCCTGCGCCGGAGGGGGCGGACAGCACAAAGAGCGTTCCTTCATTCATCAATTCTTTCTCGATCGGTTCCGCCGCGAATTTGGACTGACTAGGTCTGGGCCGGCTTCAGTGCAGAGCCGTGTCCCAGCCTGAATATCAGACCATCATTTTACCGTCTTTTTATGGCCTCAGGGCGGCGGGATAGACGCGTTCCGGTTCCGCAAAAAGCTTGCGGTTGGCGGAGGGGAGCTTTCGGGCAGGACGAATACGCAGGCCACGGTCAAGATTCCGTGGGCTTAGAAAAAGGGACGCAGTGGAAGCCGGGGACGCGGCCAAGCCGACTTAGCAGCCCGCCGGCACCGGCCAGCTGTGCTGGCCGGGACGAAAACCACTTCAATGAACACCAAGCAAAGCGAAATCGTCCAGATGACTAGGCGCTTGGCTTTGAGTGATGAGCTTCTATAGGCAAGACGGATGGATCAAATCAAGCCGCCTCGCGGTCTTGATAGAACCTGAACACCGGGGTCTTCAAAGTCATTTTGAACTTTTTCGACCAACGGGGATGGACGTGGTGCTGATGAAAGTACTCGGCTCCGCTGGTGGGATCAGGAACTTCGTGCATCCTGACTTCCCTTGCGATGTCCAGCGAACGTTGCCAAGCGGCACGCTCCGCGCCGGGAAGGGAATCTGGGCGAAAGCCCATTTGGTACTGGCCGTCGGAGCTACGGTGCACCCGGAATCGATGCGTCAGGTGGTCGAACTGGCCTTTGGCCGATACGACTTTGCAGGGATCCTGGTTGCGGTGCTCGCTTCTATTGTCGACCGCGTAAGCGACCGAATGTTTATCAAGGTCAGAAACATAGTTCGATCCGGCTTCATAGTACACCGCCAGAGCGATACAGGTTATAGCATCAAGAATCATACAGCGATTCTCCTTTTTGGACGTTTTGGCGCACATCAGCAGCAAAGGGGACAAAGCCGATGTGTCCTAGGTTGGCTCAGACCATGGGTCTCTTTTAAGCCGGGCTAAATGGTTACCTCCCTAACGCGTGAGAACCCCAAAAACTGGGGACCGTTCGTGATGAAACTAATCACCACGAATGTAGTTTGTACTGAAAGTATGCAGGTGTCAAATTTCGGCGACAGTTCAAGCGGTGGATCCGGCTCCTGCTAGAGTCCTTATTTAAAAAATTAACTTTATTTCAATAATTTGAAGTTTACATGCCGTATTGACTGGCTCCCGCAGGGCAGGTCGCGGTTCAGCAAGGTAAGAGGATAGCTTATGAGTGGCTGATGTATTGTCCAGTCGCGTGACGCATCAGCATTTTTATATCTTCCAGCTCAAAGGTACTTATGGTGTGAGCAGGCTGACAGCCGCGCGATTCGAGGCGAGACGCGTGCTACGCGGCGGCCAATGCAGGTTCGGCCTCAGCCTGCTGATGCGGGTTCCGGCGGGAATGGGATTGGTCCCATCAAGGCGCTAGCAGGCCCGAGCGCACAGGCTCACCGCCATCGGTTGAGCCTGATCTAATCGGTTTTCGATGGTTCTACCCTCTCTTTAGGCCATTACCAACGGGTTCAGTCAGCGGGTGGTCAAAAATTGCTTCGTGGGAGTCATTAGGGGACTACCCACTCCGGGACGGCCGCAGGTTTGCTCTCAAAGGCGCGCCAGATGTAGGCACCTTTCGAGGCAAAGCGCTGGTGCTGGCCCAGGCTCAGGCGCGGATAAGCCGTGACGTTGGCGCTCTGGCCCAGCATGTCCTCGATCCTTTCCACCAGATAATCTCGGTAATAGTTTTCCAGCATGTGCATCGTGATGTCGCTGAGAAAAACCAGGTTGAAAAACACTTCGGACTGGAACACCTCATCCACCAAGGGATAGCGGAAGGACCGCAGCCACTGGTGCAGGAGGCGGGTGTTGCGCTGCCGCTGAATGCCCGTTTCGTAGGGAGAGACCAAGCGGGCCGGCGGCCGTTGCCATTCCCCGGGAATGCGTTGCGGGTCCCCGCCGGTTAGGCTTGCCGAAAAGTAGTGCGCGGATGACGGAAGTTTGGGCGTGGCTTTTGCCACGCTTTTCAGATCTGCCGCAGACAGCCAGAACACCACGGTATACTGACTGTCGATGCCCTCCAGGGGACTTTGCCTGGGGGCCGTCTGGCCGCCTTCCCACAGACGCTCCTCCACCGGAATCCCAGCTTCCGACATGGCCTGATGCAAGATCCGGGCTGCGCCTTGACTGGCTTCATCGCGGCCATGCAACTGCACCAGGCGCTGCGGCCGCTGGTCTTTCGATTCGATCAGATACCGGGCGAGCGCGGCGGCCTCCAGGGCGACGCCCCCGGAGAAATACAGCGAATAGAAGGCGTCGTCATCGACGGGCAGATCAACGCTGGGAAACAGGCAGGGAATCTTCTCGCGCTGGCAAAATGCGTGGACCGGCGCCCAGGTTCCGGCCGCCAGTCCCGAGATCATCGCGAAGGGCGGCTCCTTTCGGTAACGTTCCTCCAGTTGTTGGCTCCAGGTCTCGGCGGGCCCCTCAAGTTCCCAGACCACCAGTTCCCATTTACGCATGCTGCGCCGATCCTCCTGAACCTGGGCGCGCGTTGTTTTGCCTTTCAGGGAGTGACTGGCATTGCGCTGGCGAAAAGCGGTTTGCATCATCTTCAGCATGACGTCGCGCTTCTGCGGGTCGATGCCTGGCGTGATGACTGTGGCGAAGCGGACCGAGCTATCCGTCACGCCGGGCGAATAGGCGATGGACAACTGGCGTAGATAGGCGGTGAGCGCCTTCATGGACGGCGCATCCAGCGCGTAGCGGGGCATCAGGGCATTCAAAGTCTTTCCCTGGTTATCGATGCCTAGGTTGAGGGTTTTGGCGAGGGCGGCGTCTGTGTACGGCGTGTGCGACTGGATGACGTTCTTCGGCGAGCGTGGGTCGCTAAGCACCACCGATTGACGCGCCTGGCCAAAGAGGAAATTGCCGGTGACGGGCGGTGCGGGGGTATCGCCCTCCTTGCTGCCCATGCCGCTACGCCGGTGGCACTGCACGCAGGCCGCTTCGATTCCCGTCACTTGGGAGCCGTCGAAGCGTTGGCCCTGCAGCGCCGCACCGGAGGGCAGGATGCCTTCCTCGTAAATTCGGCGTCCCAGTTCCACCAGATTGGACGCCGCCCGGTCCCCGGCGGAAACGGCTGCGGGTATGAGGGCGGCAGCGCAGATGAGCCACGCGGCGCCGGCCCGAATTGCCAGGCGGTTCTGAACGCGGCTGATCGTTGATTCAAACATGTCTACTCCAAGTTCAATGGGCTCCCGAGGCGAGCGCCTGTTAAAAAAACCGCCCCAGCAGGAACTGGGACGGTTCTTCAGTCTTCCCTGAGGGCGGTCGGTCGAATCGGGCAGGAAGGTCCGATCCGGCCGTTGCACCTACTTGGCTTGCACCGGGAACGGTGTCGCGTTCACGAAGTTCGTGAAAATGATCGTCCCGTTGTTGGCGCGAATGCGGAAGTAATAGCTCCCGCCTGGCGTCAGGCCCGTGATGTTGCGGGTGCGAACGCCGGTGCCGGCAGTCGCCGCAACATTCACGCTCACCAGGTTGGTCGCGAACGCCGCGTCGTCTGCCCTCTGGATCGTAAACCCGGTCTCGTTGGCCGAATTGTCGCTCCAGGATAGAGCCACGCTACCTGCGGTTGCCCCGGCCGCCGCCGCGAAGGTGCTCGGCGCCGCTGGCAGTGCGGGCACTACCACGCCGACCGGCCCCGCCGCCGCGGAATTGCCGCCCGCATTGTAGGCTGCTACCCGGTAAAGGTAGGTCATATCGGTAGCGCCCCCTTGAATCGCGGTGTCGAAGTACGTCACCGCGCCGGTGAGGTTGCGCGCTGGCGCCGTGCCGATCGGGGTGAAGCTTACGCCGCCGTCGCTCGAGCGCTCGATGATGAACCCGGCCTCGCCCAAGGCATTATCGGTGAACGACACCCTGACCCGAGGCCCGGCCTGCAAGGCAAGCGCGAGGCCACTCGGAGCCGCGGGGGCTGCCGGCACCGGGATGACGATCGGACCGGTTTGCGCATAGTCGGACTTGATCCCTCCGCCGTTGACCGAGGCGACCCGATAAACATAGGTTTTGCCGGGCTCCACGGTCGCGTCCACATAAGGCACCCGCGTCGCGTTGTTCCACGCCGGGAGCGTGCCGATTTGCGCGAAGTTGGCGCCACCGTCTTCGGAACGCTCGACGACGAAGCCGGCCTCATTCGCGGCGTTGTCCTTGAAGGTCACACGTGCGTTGCTGGTGTTGTTGGCGGTGGTCACCAGAGCCACGGTGGCGTTGGAAGGCGCCGCGGGCGGCACTGCAGGCACGGTGGTGGCTGTGGTGTCCGTCGACGAACTGGCGGTCACGCTCGGGAATTCCTTCCCGTATCCCACCTTGTTCTGCGCAACCACCTTATACAGGTAGGTCGCGCCCTGCTGAACCGTGGAGTCGGTGTAGGTCCTGGCGCCCTTGTAGCCGGGGCTCGCCGGGTCGCTCGCCGGCACAGCCGGATCGAACGACATGGGCAGGCTGGTCACGTTGCTCCAGGTGACTCCATTGTCCGCCGATCGCTGCACCACATAGGCCGTATCCGCGATGGAGTTGTCGCTCCAACTCAGGCTGACCGTTCCGCCCGTGTCCGTGGGAGCCGCCTGGGCGGTGAGCCCGGTCGGCTGTTGGGGCGGCACGACCGCCGACACCGGCCGCATCATGTCCATCTCCTCATGACTGAGGATGTGGCAATGAAAGACATACTCCCAGCCGAAGTTGACGTACTCGTTGATGATGTTGGCGGTCGGGTTG
The DNA here is from genome assembly GCF_000934725.1 of Methyloterricola oryzae. Taxonomy (NCBI): domain Bacteria; kingdom Pseudomonadati; phylum Pseudomonadota; class Gammaproteobacteria; order Methylococcales; family Methylococcaceae; genus Methyloterricola; species Methyloterricola oryzae. The sequence goes on along the minus strand of NZ_JYNS01000001.1, from coordinate 880,196 downwards.
CCGGCCGGATCGACGTTGTTGAAGTAGGCCGTGCTGCCCGTGGGCATCATCGGGTTCAGCGGGCGAACCGAGTTGGGCAACTCGAAGGGCAGTTGCGGGATGACCGGACGCAGGGCGACGATGGTGTCTTCCAGCGGGCTCATCCGCACCGTGTCCTTCCAACCGAGTTCATTGGCGTCGGGCGGAATGATGATGTCGTCCCAGGTCACCCGGTTCAACACCTGAACATCGTAGAGGTGGAAATGGATGGGATGCGTGTCCACACCGTTGTGGGTGACGCGCCAGATCTGCGATCCATCGTCCGCGGTCGAGATCGGTTCCACCTTGACTTCGCTGTCGGGCAGGCCGGTCATCGCGTTATAGGCCACCACGGCTTTGGGCAGGTGGGTGCCATCGATGATCTCGGTGGGCGGATTGATGAAGGGGAACAGGGTCACGTTCTGCAAGCCGGGTGTCGGCGGACTCGCCTCCATTCCCAGGGTGGCCTGCATGCGGCCGAACTCGTCGAACATCGTCGAGTTCATCTCATCGTGGATGGCCTTGGGTTGCAGGGGCAAAGTCAATTTGCCCGAGGTCAAGGTGTTGAAGCTGAACTTTGCGGTGTCGCCCACCCGCACCAGGCCATCGCATTGCGGCGACGGATTTTTGGCCACATTGCAGTTTCCGGCGGAAACGAAGTTGGTTCCATACGCCGCGTTGTAAGGCGCCTGGCCCACAATGATCGGGTGCTGACTGGATTCGAACACCCCGCTGCCGTCCGGTTTGTGCGCGAATGCCGCATTCAGCGCCGCCAGGTCATAGGCCGGCGCGCGTGCCACGTCCGCGATTTTTACCTGCATGACCGTGCGGGTATTGGGGCCGAAGCCGGGCACGATGGTCGGCGCGCCGACTGGGCGCAAATCCGGTCCCCCCGTGTAATAGTCGTATGAAGGCACGCGGGCCGGGAACGCGGCGGGCGCATCGTTGTAGAGTATGAGCGTCTTGCCGCGGAACTTCGAGAAGTCGACCAGCACGTCGGCGCGCTCGGCGGGCGCCAGCAGTAGTGAATGCTGATCGACGTTGAGCACGTCAAAACGGGTCGGGTCGGTGATCCAGGTCGTCACCTGCTGACCGTCAACGACGGCCGGTGACGGCAGGAAGCCACCTTCGCTGCCAATTTGAATCCAGTCCGGGCCAGGCGCGCTGATGGCGGTGTCGGGCGTTGGAAAGACGTTTGGATTGCCCTGAGCCGCAGCCAGTTCGCTGGCTTTCAGCGCCACCTCGGTGCCGCCGATCGTCTGGGCGAACTGGTTCAGCTGGGTGCTGGCGGTGTTCGGGTCAGCCACATACCACTGGAAATTGAAGAAGCGATCGTTGGCCGCGTTGAGGACCCGCAGTCGGTAGGTCTTGGGCTGCAGCGTGACCGTCGGGTACGCCACGCCATTGACGATGGGCGTGTCGTTGAACTGCTCCATGCCCACGGAGATGTTCGGCGTGCCCGGAATTTGCGGCGGCTCGCAGAAGGGGTCCACCTTGTACTGCCAGGTGGCCTTGACGTCCAGCTTGCAATTGGGGTCGTAGTAGGGGTTCGCGATGGGGCCATATTTCAGAGCCGAAGCAGGCGGCCAGAACCAGGCGCCATACATCCAGCGGCCGTATGCGCTCATGCCGGAAGGATCGCCGGGATTTTGCGCGGGCATGTAGACATGGTGATACCAGAAGTTCCCCAGGCCGCCCCAGTGAGCCTTGTCCCAGGTGGGATCCTGCCCGTAGCTGGTCACCTTGCCCGCGGCGTTCTTCTGGTTGTACAGGGCGCTGTCCTCGGGCACGAAGGTGCGGTCCTGAACGATGAGCGGAATCGTATCGGCCGCGCCAGGCAGGAGGCCCTGAGCAATCAGGTTCTTCTCGGCATCGTCGCTGATCAGATAGCCTGCGGCCACACCGGCATACACATTCAGACGCGTCGTGCCCCAGGCATGATCGTGATAAAACATCAGTCGGGCCGACTGCTGGTTGGTGTAATAGAAGGTCTGGCAACCGTCGTCGGCGGCACCGCATACATCCATGTCGGGCACGTTCTTCACGCTCACGCCCTGCGGCCACGGCGTGTTCTCGCCGGCCGGGGTGATCCATTGATGTGGCGTGCCGTCGCTGATCCAGGGGCTGATGCCGCCATGCAGGTGCACGGCTGTCCGGTTGTTGGCAAAGCACTTGGTGCGATCCTTATCCGGCTCGTTACACATGGGGTTGCGGACCTCATCCATGACCGATTCGCTGTTGGTGGGCTCGTTCAGCGCGACGGCGCCCGCGCCTGATCCCATGAGGCTGCTGTCGGTCGGCAGGAACAGATCGCCGCCGGCGCCGGTGGGCAACAGGTTATGGAATACCAGGCGTACCGGCTTATTCTTGGTCGCGCTGATGGTGGGGCCCATCCATTGCGGCCGGGTCACGCCGTAGGCCTGCACGCCATTGATCTTCACGGGCTGCAGCGATCCGTCGAGCATTTCATTGACCAGCGGGAAATGCTGGCTGATGGCCGCGTTTGCCGGCGTTTCGATCTGCACATAACCGCGCACCAATGTGTTCGGCAGGCTGGAGGAGAAATTGGTCCGGTACTGGATCAGGCCCACGACGTATTCGTCCGCGGCGACGCCGTTGTAGGTCTTCTCTTCGGGAACCGCCAGCGGGATGTACTTGCCGGAGCTCGGGCAGGCCGCTATGCCCGATAGGGGGTCGCCGCCAGGGTAACAGAGTGCTGGCAGCGCATCGGTGAATTTCCGGATGCCGGGGGTCATGTAGTTGGACCCGCCGTTGGTGAGCCGAATGGACGTGACCGAACCCGCCGTGCTTACCGATGCAGTCGCCGTGGCGCCCCGGCCGATCCCGCCGTTGCTGTCGCTGATGGTGACGGTCGGTGCCGAGGTATAGCCGCTGCCAAAATCGGTGAGGCTGACGTCACTGACCTTCAGGGTGGCGGTAGCGGTCGCGGCGCTCTCGCCGGAATGCTGGATGGGGTCGGCGACCGTGCCGTCGTGGATGGTCACGGTCGGCGCCTTGGTGTAACCGGATCCGGGATAATCCACGACGATGGCCGTAATCACGCCGTTCGATGTCTCGGTATGGCCTCTGGCCTGGTCCTTGGTGCCGCCCGGCAGGGTCTGATCGGGCAAGCCGAATTCCACGGTGGGTGCCGTGTAACCGGTGCCGCTGCGTCCGAGCTGCACGGCGTCTACGCCGCCCGACACCACGCCGGTCGCGGGCGTCGTTGCGCCGCCGCCCGTGAAACTCACCACCGGCGCGCTGTACTTGCTACCGGGTTTTGCAACGACCACGTCGTTCACCGTCCCAGAGGTATCCACCAGCGCCGTCGCCAAGGCGCCTGCGCCGTGATCCGAAAGGATCTTCACGGTGGGAGCCGAGGTATAGCCGCTGCCAGGCTTCTTGACCGTGATCGAAGTGATGGCGCCGCTCTGGGGATCAACCTCTGCTGTCGCGGTGGCACCGGTGCCGCCGCCGCCGTTCAATCTCACAATGACATCCGGCAGACGGAAAGGGCTGTTGGCCCAGTTCGGATTCGGCCCGAAATAGTGCGGCACTTTGCTCTCGTCCGTCGGCCCGACAGGCGTGGACTCGGTTATGGCGACCCCACCCGCCGCTAGCAGCGTGACGGTCGCGATGAGCGCCGTTAGCCGGTACGTTTTCAGTTTTTCATTCTTACGGCCGGTCATTGTCCGTCCTCTTGTGTGGTAGATGCATGGCCGGATACCTGCGATATCGCCTTGCAATCATTCCTGGTGTGCTCCGCCCAATGAGTGAGGCACAAGCCGTCAGTGCTTGTCTTATTCATATCTGTCCAATCCCCAATGAAATATGAAAGGCTTGAAGAAGCTCGCTGCGCATTGGTGACTACCGTCTGATCTGCCGGGGCTCCGTAGTTGCCTTGGCGCGGCTTATTTTGGGTTTATTTACAGCGGGCTTCGTGCCGTGCTGTCGCACTGGGGCGACAGCACGGGACCAGTAAGCAGAGGGCGTGCCAAGTGGCTTTGTGGGGCCGCCGCTGCAGGGGTGGTGATAAGTGATGTACTTATTTTTGAAGGGGTATTAGGCATGGTGGCGCCCCTTGCGTCGGACGCAGAATATAAGTCTAAGGCTTATAAGTGGGTTCGAACTTGTCTCGTGGTTGTTACAGAGATGGCTAAAGAAGCAACGCGGCCTTTATAGGTTGTTGTAATGCATGGTGATTTTTGATTCGGGCATGTAAAAAATACTGACACTCAGAGCGTGGTGAAAGCACATGTCATTAATGGGGGCGCATGGACGATATATTTGGTAGAAAATCATGATTCTCTGATATTTGGGGTGTAAAAATGGCTGCCAGCCGTTTGTCGCCCTTCCTGCACGCCCGTGGTGATGCGCATTGCCAATCCAAGGAACTCGGGGCGGCCTAGTGGGCCCCGGATCACAAAGCAGGGAGGGCGCGCGCTACGGCGGATATCGAGGTTGGAGAAGAAGTTGGGAAGGATGAGGCGACGAACCCGATGGAGGCCTTTCCTGGTCAATCCCCCGGAACCAGCAGCCTGCTCATGAATCGCCAACGCGTTTCTTTGGTATGTGGCGATGTTTCCTGGGGCTGCATAAGTGATGGGCTTAAAATGCGCGGTGAGAGGCCTTGCAGCCACTTAAGACGGTTCCCGCCATGCCTCAAGGGATTTGAAGGGTGGACTTCCTGCTGATATGGATTCAAGTAACTGATACAAAATCAGTTATTGCCTTTCTGTTTGGCGGGAGCCATGGCTGTCAAAAGCTTGCAGGACCGCGCGCCCGTTTTTAGGGAGTCAGGATTTTTTACAGGCGCAGTATGGGTGTTTCATTAACAACTTGATTCTGAATGCCTTAATCTGTCTGGCATTTATTTTGTTTCTGCTTATCTCCGTGTGTGCTTAACGTCCGGTAGACAAGGAGATCAAGGCTTATGCGTAAAACCCTTCTCGCAGCGACCGCACTTTTCGCGGCCTGCACGGCCGCGAGCGCCGCAACGATCAATAATCAGATTGCCAACGGTGGCTTCCAGGCAATCCCGGATGCGACGCCGAGTTTGGCCAATTGGACGGTTGGTCCGGCCAATACCACGGCGGTAAACCTGCGGGCCGCGGATGACAGGATCGATCGCAGGGGCGATGCGGCTCTCGACGAAGCGGACGCGTTTGACAATTTCTTCACGAGTGGCCCTTTCGTCGTGCTGGGTGATGAAGCCGGCGCGATCGGCGGAGGGCCAGACCAGGGTATCTTTTCCCTCTCGCAGCAGTTCAGATTGCCGCGAAGATCGGGAGGCAGCGAAATTCAATCTTTGGACCTTAGCGTGAGCTTCCGTTACGCCTTCGATGGCGTGGTGGCCGAAAATGCTCCGGTGAACGCTGCGGACGATGATTTCAGTGTCGTTCTGAGCCGGATCAATCCGAACTCGCAGGCGGTGCTGAAGACGTATAACCTCTTCGCCGCATCCCTGGGGACGGCGCGAACCGGCCAGTTGAGCGGTGACTTCAGCGCCCAGTTGCTGGATTTGGTGCCCGGAGCCACCTATGTGCTGAGCTTCGTTTTGAATGAGAAAGGCGCGGGCTTCAATTCCGCCGTGGGCATCGACAATGTCAAAGTCGCGGGCACCGCGGTTGTGCCCGTGCCAGGTTCGCTCGTGCTGCTGGGATCCGCGCTGGTGGGGCTGATGCGCTTCGCTCGACGCCGCGCCGTGGCGGCCTGACTCGCGCAAATTGAGCCAGGCAAGATCCGCTATTCGGTATCGAGTTCCAGACTTTCGGGGTCTTGCCCCGAAAATCCGAAGGCTGCGGTCTTGAAAACCCTCGCCGCGTGGGGGCGGGGGCTCAGGCCTTCTTCAGAAAGCAGGCCTTGAGCATGAAACTGCCGGCGTCCATCTTGCAATCCACCTCATGATCGCCCCCCACCAGGCGGATGCTCTTCACCTTGGTGCCCATTTTGAGGGTAATGGATGAGCCTTTGACTTTCAGGTCCTTGATCAATACGACCGAGTCGCCATCCTGCAGAGCATTGCCGTAAGCGTCCCTGACGACCGCTCCGCCTTCCTCGGCGGTTTCGTCCTTCGCCTGGATGGACCATTCATGGCCGCAATCGGCGCAAACATAGTTGTCGCCGTCGGGGTAGGTATTGTCCTGGCCGCACTGTGGGCAAGAGGGGATATCAGTCATGCCGTACTCGCTGAGTTAAACGCGCATTATACGGCAAACTGACCACAGGCTGGCTTCAGCACCAGTAGCGGGTTGGCGGAACGGAACACGATACTGCCAGTCGGTGATGGCGCGTGTCGCCGAATGCGATGTCTTGAAATGATTTGAGTGAAATTGTAGAACCCTTGCTTAAGGCGATCATGTCCAGGGGGAAGAGGCAAGCCTCTCGTCCCCGCCATGCCCCACCACGTCAGTTCTTGAAGCGAGGCATCCGTCCCTCAAGCGTTTTGGTCTTGGCGGTGGAAATGACAACGGGGCCATGTCGGCCCCGTCGCACCGTGCGTGACATAAACCCCTCAGGGCGGCGCTCGGGCGTCAGTGCGGCATCACTGCGAAATACCCCAGCAGTCCGTAGCACGCAACAGCCAGCCCCATGTGCATGACAAGAACGGACTTGGGTACCCGTTTGCCCCTCTTGCTGGCGAGGCCCATGACGACGCCAAGCAGAATGATGACCACGGCCATGCCGATGTTGGCGTAGAGCCGGGTGTCGCCATCCAGGGCGAGGAAAATGACCATGGCCGAGCCGACCAGGGCCGCCACGGCGTGCAGAACCGGGTAGAACGGTTCGATGGCATTGCCCTTCCAAGCATCGCGCAGCATAAAAAGACCCATGACGGCGACCAGAGTGAATGTCGAAAATGAACCCATCAGCATGGCTGTCAATCTCCTGTTGAAAGTAAATGTGCAAGATCCTTCCCCCGCTTGAAGTTGACGGGTAAAGAAGCAAATTTCACGATGAAAAAAGCATGCCGGAGGTTTAAGAGGATCGCCGGTGCACCGGGCATCGTAGCGGGAAGCCTTGCGTGACGCGGCATACAGCCGGGTCGGGGGGCGCCCGGTCTGACCACTTTTGAAGGGTAGTCCGATTTGAGGCTGGGGCAACTCCCCCAATAATCGTGTAATTTGTGCGGCTTTTGCTTGGCAGCAGGCATGTCTGTCTCGCAACAGGCGGGGCATGCGCCAAGTCTGCGATAATGGCCTTTTTGCTCCGCCTTCAACGCGACCATGCGCATTCGCTCGCTACGCCTGCCCTCCCGCAACTTCTGGCTTCAAGCTCACACCGTTCTCGCGCTAGCCGCCGGATTGCTGTATGTCGTGCTGGGGTTGAGCGGCAGCCTGTCTGTGTACCGTGAGGAGTTGGATGGCCTACTCGGTCCAAGCTTCAGTCTGGAGGACGAGCCCAGCCGCCACATGCTGTCCTTGGAGCAGATCATGCGGGCGGTCGAGCAGGCCCATCCCAAGCGCTATGCGCCCTGGACTCTGGAATTGCCGGACCGGCCAGATTGGCCGGTCACCGCGTGGTATGCGAGGCCCGAGGAAACTGCGGATCGCTATTACGCTCCGCTGATGGTCTCGGTGAATCCCTATACGGGCGAGGTGCTGGCCAGCCGCATCTGGGGCGAGACGGTGAGTTCCTGGCTTGCGGACCTGCACACGCAGCTGCTCGCAGGCCGCGGCGGGCGGAGCCTGGTGGGGATGCTGGGGCTGCTGCTGATGCTGTCGGCGGCGAGTGGCCTGTACCTGTGGTGGCCGGGGCTGCGTAGTTTGAAGCAGGCCTTCCGCCTGCGCCGCACGCATGGGCTGATGCGGTTGGCGCTGGACCTGCATCGGGGCATTGGTCTGCTTGCCGCCGCATGGCTGCTGCTCATGGCTGCCACCGGATTCAACCTGGCTTTTCCCGAGTTGGCAGAAGGCGTCATCGGCGACACCGCCATGGCGCATGGCAACGAGGGGCGGGAGGTCCGCAGCACTGCCGTTCCCAACGATCATCCGGTCAGTCTCAGTGAGGCCGTGGTGATCGCCCGCGGGCTGTTTCCTCATGCACAGGTGCGCCGCATCACCCAGCCCGCCGGCGAGACCGGCAGCTATCGCGTGAACCTGCGGCAGCGGGATGAGATCAACCAGCGTCACCCGTTCACGACCGTGTGGGTGGACCGCTGGAGCGGCCAGATTCTGGATGTGCGCAACCCAAACCAGTTCTCGGCCGGGCAGACTTTCCTCGCATGGTTGTGGCCTTTGCACACGGGCGAAGCTTATGGCGGTGGTGGACGGCTTGCCTGGTTCTTCGCCGGCGGCATTCCCCTGCTGCTTTATGTGACCGGGCTGCTGCGCTGGCTGCATAGGTGCGGCTGGATTGCTGACCGTCCGACGAACTGGCCGGAAGCATCCTGGCGAGGGCCAGGGGTTCTCCGGGATATGGCCATCCGGTTGGGGCCAATCGCACAGGCTGCGGCGCTGCGCCTGCGCGCCGGTCTGATTGCCCTGCTGCTGGCTTTGCAGCATCGCCTGGAACGTCTGGCGGCCGGATTGCAGCGCAAAGGGCGGTGAAGGAGGGAGCGTTGTCGCTTCAAATGGTTATAATATAACCCCGCTTGGCAGGGCCCTGTCCGGCGGCGGGCAACCGGGTCCGCGCGAGCGACGACGCCGGTCTGGAACGGATCCTGTTAATTCCCCATGAAGCTTTCGTCGTTCAACGAGCCTCCGCTTACGCAATCACTGCGCGCTCCTGCCATCGGCATTGCCGTTTCAGTGGTGCTGCACGCGTTGTTCTGGACGCTCTGGTCCGCGGAACGGCCGCAGCCTCAGCCGCCCATAACGCCTGCGCAAGTGATCGAGGTGGCCCTGGTGGCCGCGCCTCCGGCCGTTGCGCCAACACCGCCGCAGCCGGTGGTGAAGCCGCCGCCCCCACCTCCGCCAAAACCGGAAAAACCACCGGAGAAGCCGGCCCCCAAGAAGCCGGACAAGCCTAAACCGAAGCCGGTGGAGAAGAAGCAACCTCGGCCGGAGCCTGTCCGCGAGGAAGTCAAAGCGCCTGCGCCGCCAGTTCCCCCGGCTGCGGAGACGGCTCCGGCCTCGGTTGCCGCAAAACCGCAAGCGCCTGCGCCACAGCCCTTTGTCGCGGCCAGCTATAAGGATGCCTCGCTGAAGAATCCGCCGACCCGTTACCCGCCGGTGGCCTTGGAGCGGCGCTGGGAAGGGCGGGTGGTGCTGCGGGTGCAGGTGCTCCCCAGCGGTTCGGCGGGTGAAATCCGCATCGAGAGCAGCAGTGGCCACGAGATCCTCGACAATGCCACCGTCGACCAGGTCAAGGAATGGCATTTCCTGCCTGCGCGCCGCGGTGACCAGGCTGTCGCCAGTTGGGTCATTGTGCCCATCGAATACAAACTCAAGCACTGACAAGGAATCGAACATGATCGAAGTTTCCGCCGGAAATATCGTGCAGATCACCCTTTGGGTCCTCATCGCCTTTTCCGTCATCACCTGGGGCATCATTTTCTTCAAGACCTGGTCCCTTTGGCGTATAGGCCAGGGCAACCGCGGTTACGGGGAAGCTTTCTGGGGCGCGACCGATCTGGAGGCTGCGGCGCACCTGGAGCACCAAGACAGTGCCTGGGGCCGAATCGCCGGGGCGGGCTTTTCCGTGCTCGGCGAGATGCGCAGCAACACCTCGCGCCTGCTGGAACTGAGCGGTGATATTCAGTCCATCCTGGAGCGTTCCCTCCGCCAGCAGATCAGCAAGGAACGCAAGGTGCTGGAGCAGGGCCTTTCCATGCTCGCCAGCATCGGCAGCACCTCGCCATTTGTCGGCTTGTTCGGCACGGTCTGGGGCATCATGCACGCGCTCAAGGACATCAGCCAGGCCAAGTCCGCCAGCCTTGACGTCGTGGCAGGCCCCATCGGCGAAGCGCTGATCGCCACCGCCATCGGCATTGCCGCCGCCATTCCGGCCGTGCTGGCTTACAACTTCTTCCTGCGCCGGATCAAACTGTGCGAGTCCGAGCTGGAGGATTTCGCCACCGATTTCCTCAACCTGGCGGTCAAGACTGGCATTAAGAACACCGGGAGCGACTGAGATGGCCTTCAAGACCGATTCTTCCGACCGCGAGGCCATGAGCGAAATCAATGTGACGCCTTTGGTTGACGTGATGCTGGTGCTGCTGGTGGTCTTCATCGTCACCGCGCCGTTGCTCACCCAGGCTGTGCGGGTGGATCTGCCCAAGACGGAGAAGACCGATCCGACGCCCGACGAACATGTGGCCACCGTCGCCATCGACGCCCAGGGCGCCATTACCCTGAACGACCAGCCGCAGCAGCCACAGACCTTGGAGGCCCAACTCAGAAGCCTGTTGCAGGCAGACCCTGAACTGATCGTGCAGTTCCAGGCGGATGAGGCCGTGTCTTATGGCCGCGTCGCCGAGGCCATGGCCATGACCCACCGCGCTGGCATCACCAAGTTGGCTTTCATCACCCGCGAGTGAGGAAAGCCCGGACGAGGCAGGTCGACGCATCCCCGGCGCGTGGCTCCGACAAGCGGCGCGGCCTGGCCTGCATGCTGGCCGCCTGCCTGCTGTTCTCCATCATGACGGTCTGCGTCTACGCGGCGGCCCTGTGCCAGCCGTCGCTGCCCTCCACCGTGGTCAGCTTCGTGCGGGTCATGGTGAATCTGGCCGTGCTGATGGCGCCAGCGCTGTTGTCCGGGCGGATTCGCGACCTGTTCGGCGACGGCCGGGCGTCGCTCTGGCTACGTGGGCTGTTTGGTGCCTCCGCGCTGATGCTGTCATTTTTCTCCATTCAGCGCATCGGCCCCGGCGAGAGCACGTTTATCGGCGCCAGCAGCGGCGTGTTCGTGGTCCTGCTTAGCCCCTGGACCCTCGGCCAGCGCAATAGCGGCGTGGTGTGGTTCGCCATAGTCGGGGCATTCGCCGGCTTGTTTTTGTTGTTGAAGCCGGAGGAGCGCGACCAGGCCGATCTGGTCGGCAGAGCCCTGGCCCTGGGATCCGGCTTTCTCGCCGCTTTGGCCTACCTGATGGTCGCCCGCGCGGGGCGCAGCAATCCGCCGCAAAGTGTCATCTTCTATTTCTGCATCGTGGCGGTTGCGCTGCACCTGGCCTATTTCGCCTATGCGGGGTTTGTGCTGCCCGACAGTGCGGACGTGTGGCTGATCATGTTGCTGGGAGGCATCTCCGCCAGCGGCGCGCAGCATTACATGACCCGCGCCTACCAATTGGCGCCTGCTGCCTTGGTCAGCGCGGTCGGCTATCTCTCTCCCGTCTTGAGCCTTTTATGGAGCATTCTGCTGTTCTCGCGCACACCAGGGTCGAACGCGTTGGTGGGGTGCGGGCTGGTTTTGCTTTGCGGGGTGGTCCTGCCCTTCCTGACGGCAAGGCGGGTGTGAATTATTGATCAGGCCCAAAAATACCCGCCTGGTATTTCGGGCCGGCGCCAAGATCGGTACTCGCCCAACCCTGGCTGACTTGGCCAGTGGCAGCGCCTGGGCATCTTTGCCCCGCATTAACCCGGCCACTAAGGGGCGGGTTAATGGCACGAAGTGATTAACTTACAGCGCTGGTCTCTTCCCTTGAATCTGGGTTTTGCGCGGTGCGGGGAACAGTCTCAAGCGGCATTGGTTCGGCGCGTCATCACGCCAGACTTTCCAGCAACCCTTTGATTTCCTCCGGATCAACCGGCTTGACCAGATGACGGTCAAAGCCTGCCGCCTTGGATTTCATCTTGTCCGTTGACCGTGCCAACCCGGTAATTGCCACAATCATCGCCTGTTCACCCGAAATCTGTGCGCGCATTCGCCGGCAGGTTTCGTAGCCGTTGAGATCTGGCATGCCAATATTGAGCAAGATGAGATCGGGGTGAAACGATGTGCAATTCTCCAGGGCGTCTAATCCACCGTGAGTGCGGCAAACTTCTTGTCCTAAAAGTTCGAGAATGAGGCCGAGGCTTTCGACGAAATCCTCGTTGTCGTCGGCGATCAGCACACGGTGAGTGCGATGCCTAGCGTCACTGTCATCTGACTCCGAACATGTTTCTGATGGGACGACATGGCCATCGAAGATCGGTAGGCTGACGATAAATTCCATGCCCGCTTTGGTCTTATGGTTATTGGCTTCAATGTGTCCTCCATGCAGTTCCACCAGGCGTCTGGTCAAATTCAGGCCAATTCCCAGACCGCGCCTGCCTAGCGCGTTGGGTGCGTCTCCTTGGAAATACAGGTCAAAGACCTTGTCGAGAATTTCGCATGGAATGCCTACGCCACTATCACTGACGCGGAACACTGCCAGCTCCTCAGCGGGTGTCAGGCAAACTTCGATGAGGCCTGCACGCGGCGTGAATTTTACTGCGTTACTGATGAGATTGGAGATCACCTGTTCAAGGCGAACCGGATCGCCGAAAACGAACACCGGTTCATCCGGAATTTGGGTACTTACTGTGTGGCCCGCCTCTTCGATCAGACAGTGATTGGCGTCCAAGACCTCCTTCACAAGCTTGGACAGATCGATGGCTGTTTTTTGAAGTTTGAGGCTGCCTCGACGGATATGGCTAAGGTCGAGGATATCGTCCAGCAATCTGACCATCTGCCGGTCCTGACGCTCCATGATCGCCAGCGCCCGCTCTATGATTTTCGTGTCGCCATTGGACAGCCGCAAGACCTTGATGCTGTTGTACTGCGGGGCGATGAAGTTTCGAAGTTCATGCGCCAGAGTCGCGAGGAACTCGTCCCTGAATTGGTCCTCCTTCATTAAGGCTTCAATTCGCGCATCGCATTCGATCAGATTTTGATCGCTCGATTCTGTCTCTAACTCCCTGGAGCCTGGCGCTCCTGCGTCTGCGCTGGAGGCATCGGACTCTCTCAAGGTACGTGAGCCAGGTGTTGGGGGTTTATCAGATCCCATGGCGAAAGCGCGTCAAAGTAAGCAATATTGTTATAGTGCGGCCTGTTGCATAAGTTTACTGCGATGGCAGTGATGTGGAAGCCGCAAAAACGGGTACTTTTTCACAGGGAAAATGTGAATATTTACATAAAGCGGAGCCGCTAATGCGAGCGCGTGACATCAAGCCCGCTTTGCCGCCCTGACCGCTGTGGCGAGCGGAGCGCTGGCCGCGATAAAAGTGGCAAATTCGACTTGGCGGAGCGAGGAAGCCCAGACGTAACAGGAAGCGGTCTTGCACTTCCTGAGGGCAATAGAGGTGGGATGATGCAGGTCGAACGCGGCATGCAACCTGCGGTCGGAGCAGGGGGCAAGGTCTCGCGCTTTATAGTCCTTGCTTCAGATCTGGCTGCGACAATGGCGACCAGTCTAAAGGTTTTAGGCGGGGCGCCGAAAGGGTGTGACTGGCTTGGATATTTGCTGGCGCCTTGGGCGGGCAGGCCGGCACAAGCCAATAGCCTGAAAAGACGCCCCGACGCGGGTAGCGGATGCGGGGCGCTCGGTCAACTCTGATGCTGCAATCAGAGTACACAATTATCTCACTAAAGGATCGCGCAGAGCGCCGGCGGGCAGTGGGTGCTGTCCCCGGGGCCTGCGGTTCGCGCCAGGGTTAGGAGCGCGAACCCGTGAAACATTACCACGATCAGGGAATATCTCAATATCGAAGATTGCGTACTCGCTTTCTCCTGTTTTCAGCTACCGCCAGGCCCGCTTTCCCGATTTGCGTCCGCGCTGATGTCACCCGCCGGTAATTTGCTGCTGCATTGGGGCATCCTTGGTTGCGTGACATGGTCTAGCTCTTGTAAAAGTCACGATTGCCGGGTGGAGCGGGCCAGCACCATGAAATCATAGGGCTCCACTTCCAACGCATGGGCGGCGACGATCGTTCGGCCTGCCACCAGATCCACCACGCTTTTCCGCAGGCCCAGCAGGCGCAGGCGCTTTCCCTCGATGCGCTGCAGGGTCTCGCTGAAGTTGGCCAGCACCAGCACACTGTGGTCGCCGCTGGTGCGAAAGTAGGCGAATACATGGTCGTTACCTGAGTCGACGATCTCCGTCTCGGCGCGATCGAAGGCCGGGTATTGCTGGCGAATCTGGATCAGGTGCAAGAGTCCCTGATAGATTCGGCCGGGTATGGACTGCGCATCCCGCCGCTGCTCGGCGCGTTCCCAGTCGAAAGCGGCGCGATGCAGCCAGCGGGTGTCGCCGATCTTGTCAGGATCGCGCTCGTACCCGTAGTCGTTTAGCATGCCGATCTCATCGCCCAGATAGATCAGGGGAATCCCGCCGATGGTGAGGATGACCCCATGAATCAACAGAATGCGCTGAATCGCCAGATCGATTTCGGAGTCATCCTGTTTCTCCAGGCCGCTTTCCAACCCGGCCAGCGAGGTGCAGGTGCCCGAAATGCGGGCATCTCCAGATTCCGGGTTTTCCTGGAATGGCATGCCCTTGGCAAAACTGCCCTTGAATCGCCCGGTATAGAACTCCGTCAGAAAGCGCCGGTGGGCAGCGGCATCCAGGTTCACGGCCTCGACGTCCTCATTGGAAAACGCAAAGCCGATATCATCATGGCAGCGGACATAGTTCACCCAGGCGCAGCCTTGGGGTATCGCAAAGCGGCGCAGCATGGCCTGCTTCAGAATCTTCACCTGGCGCGTCGCCAACGAATCCCACAGTAGCGCCATGAGTTGGGGGTTGTAGGAAAGCTGGCACTCCTCACCGCTTATATACTTGCGCACCTCGTCGGGGTGCACGATAGCCTCCGACTTGAACACCATGGCGGGGGCGGCGATACGCGCCAGCGCGTTATAGGCCTGGATAACGACGTGCGCCTCCGGCAGGTTCTGGCAACTGGTGCCGATCCGTTTCCAGATGAAGGCGACCGCATCCAGGCGCAATATCTCGATGCCCCGATTGGCCAAAAACAGCATTTCCGCCAACATGGCATCGAAAACTAGTGGATTCTCATAGTTGAGATCCCACTGGTAATTGTGAAAGCTGGTCCAGACCCATTTGCGCATCCGGTTGCGGTAGGTAAAGCTGCCCGGATGCTCGTCGGGGAAGATGGGGCTCATGTGCCGTTCATATTCATCGGGCAGGCTGCGATCCGGGAACATCCGATAAAACTGCTGGTAGTCCTCTTCTCCGGCGGACGCGCGCCTGGCCCATTCATGCTCATCGGACGTGTGGTTGAAGACGAAGTCCAGGCAGAGCGAGATGCCATGACGGCGCAGCTCCGATGCCAGTTCGGCCAATTCCTCCATGGTGCCGAGGCGTGGGTCGAGCTGGCGATAATCAGACACCGCGTATCCGCCGTCATTGTCGCCCTCGGGTACCCTGAAGACCGGCATCAGATGGATGTAGTTGACCCCCAACTCCAATAGGTAAGGAATCCGTTCCCGCAATCCCGCCAGATTGCCGGCAAACAGATCGACATAGCACATGGCGCCGAGCAGGCGCTGCGACTGATACCAGTAGGGATCGTTCTCCCTCAGGGCGTCCAGTGTCTTCAATTCCCCGGGGCGGGCCAGCCACAGGGTGGTGGCGGTGCCGAGGATACTTTCCAGGTGATAAAAGAAGTCGTACTGGTCCCCATACAGTTCGTGGAGACACCGGAACAGTCGTGGAAAATGGGACTGGAGCCGGTGTACGTAGCCCTGCCATTCATCTTGATCCACCTCGGCGGCGAATCGGGATTCCAGGCGCGGCAGCAGGCGCTTCAACGATGAGGCAGCGTGCCGGTTCAGCCACGCGATATCCCGGATCGGGAACTGGGGGGCGTTGGACATGGTTTTTCAGCGGGCGAATTAGGAAGTAGAGTGTGACTCTACAGCCCTATCATACTCCCACGAAGCGCACTCCGCGCCGGATGCTGGGATGGGGCTACTTAAGCGTCACTGCATATCTCCCGGCATACCGGGTGAACTATAGGTTTTCCAGTCGGGCGGACCTTTGGGCATAGCTCGTAAAGCCACCGGCACGTATTCCCGCAAGCTGCCCATGCCACCGCAAACCCGCATCCTTTCCCGCCTATCGGTGGTTTCGGTGTTCGCGGACAGCACTTCGACAATGAGATTGTCTTTCGGTGCGTTGGAGGCGGCGGTGTGGTTGGACGAGCAGGTTACGACCACATCGGCTTAGTTATTGGCGAATGCCCGATCCACCTTCACCGTCATGTCGGCGATATAGCTGCGACAAGGCGTGGCTCGGAAGCGGTTGCGAAGGCGAGAAAACAGGTTCTCGGCGATGAAACTGCCGGATTGATCAGCTTGCTGCGCTCGCCCGTGGGAATTTCCTCAAGTTGGTGCCCTCCGGCATCGTCGAAAATCACATTCACTCGGTGCGCCATATTTGTCCCCCAATCCGGAAGCAATGACTACACAGATCCGCCGCGCCAGCATCAACCTAAAGCCGAAGGGCGACCTAGGCATTGAATGGGTCGAAGAACCGACGGACTGCGTTGTCGATCTCTCGTGGCGGCTACCGTAAAGGCTCCGTAGCACGCGCATCCTAACCCCGCCCAAAACAAAAAAGCCCTGCATTGCTGCAAGGCTTTGAATTTGTGGAGCCGGTGAGCGGATTCGAACCGCTGACCCACACATTACGAATGTGTTGCTCTACCGACTGAGCTACACCGGCTTTAGGGCCGCCTATTATAGTCAAGCCATCTCGGAGGCTACAAGAAAAATCAGCGCGCGCCCACGCGGTAGGGCTCGGCGGCCACGCAGGGCTCACGCCCGAGCATGAGGTCGGCCAGGAGTCTGGCGGAGGCTGGAGCCAGGGCGAAGCCATTGCGGAATTGTCCGCAGTTGAAGTACAGGTTGGTTTTTTCCGGGTGCCGGCCGATGCTGGGAATACCTTCGGGGGAACCGGGCCGCAGTCCTGCCCAGTGCTTTTCGACCGGATAGGCGGTCAGTGCCGGCAAGAGCCCATGGGCAAATGCGATCAGGGCGTCGCGGGCTTCATCCGTCGTGCTTTTGTCGAAGCCCGTATGCTCGACGGTGCTGCCCACCAGGATGCGGCCATCCCGGCGCGGAATCAGGTAGCGACCATGGTGGAGGACGATGTGCCGTATCAGGCCCGGTTTGGCGGCGAAAACCAGCATCTGGCCTTTCACGGGTTCGATCGGTGGCAACTGCCCCAATCCCGGCTCCACCAGGGGCGACCAGGCACCCGAGGCAATCAGGTAGTTTTGTGCCGTGAACCGCTGGGTGCGGGTGCGGACAGCCCCGATCCGGTCCGGCAGTTGTACCAGCCCCACCACTTCCTGGTGCTCAATCAGCCGGACGCCGCGCCTGACCAGGTCCTCGCGCAGCGCCGCCAGCAGTCTGGGGTTGCGCACTTGGGCAATGTCAGGCAGGTGTATGCCGCCAAAGTCGCTTGTCGGGCCCAGGCGCGGTTCCAGGCTTTGCAATTCACCCCGGGCGATCCGCTCATGGCGGACAGCCTGTCGTTCGCACCAGGCGACAGCCTCTTCGGCGTCCTCCGGATTGCTGATGACCAGCCCGGATGGAATCCATTCGGGATCGATGCGCGTGGATTCGCTGAGTTCTGCGGTTAGCCCCGGATACGCCCGTTGGCTCCAGCGGCTCAGGGTGGTTATGGCTTCGGGTGCGCGCCAGGGATAGAGGGGGGACAGGATGCCGCCGCCGGCCCAGGACGATTCCTGGCCGATGGCCTGGCGTTCTAGCACCGTGACGCTGGCACCGGTGCCGGCCAGCTCGCGCGCGCACAGGAGCCCAATGACCCCGCCGCCGACGACGAGTACGTCCGAACTCAGAGAGGCGCGTTGATCCATGACGATGATCGATGCATGTGCTTTCGTCGAATGTCGGGCAAAATGCCAACAGGCTGCTTCGCAGCAGAGGCGCTGCGGTGTGTTGCTTGCTGCCGGCTGGCTCTGTGCAGGCGGTGCCCTAGGGCATGGGGCTCAGGGACGGCTGTTTTTCCGGGGCGGGCTGTGGTGCAGGCTTGGCACCTGCGGGTATCGCCGGGATGGGCCCCTGTATGGCCTTGATACGTGCTTCAAGTTTGTTCACGGCTTCTTCCAGCGAGGTTTCCATCACCACGATGTTACCCATGGAGAGGATCACCCGGGTCAATTCGGGAATCTTTATGTTGCCCGTCGACACGAGGTAGATGGGCTGCACGTAGAGCAGGGAGCGCCCGATGGGCAGCAGGATGATGCGGCCGCGCAGCACGTGCGAGCCACGCTGGTCCCATAGGGAGAACAGGCGGGCAATTTCGGGGTCTTGATCGATCAGTGCGCTGACCTGTGAGGGGCCGTCCACCTGAACTTCGCGGCTGAACTTGTAGACGACGATCTCCTCCTTGAAGCCGCTGCCGTCGGCGCCAAACTTCTGATTGCCGGCAACCGCCAGCGCGCTGAGGTTGCTGCGCCCGACAGGGGTCATGGGATTGAGCAGGACGAAATCCTGCAGTTCATCCGCGCCAACCAGCAGGGTGGTCAGATAGTAGGGCTCCACCGGCTTGTCGTTCACCTTGGCGAAGTCCCAGGTTTCCGCCTGCTGGTAGAACAGCGCCGGGTCGGTTTGATGGTATTTGGCGTACACGCCCATCTTGATGCTCAGGATATCGCGCGGGTAGCGCAGTTGCTCCCGCAGCAAGGGCGGCATTTCGCGGATGTCCTTGAACAGGCCCGGATAGGCGTTGCGGTAGCCCTGGATGATGGGATCTTCGGGGTCGGCGATGTAGTAGTCGGTGGAGCCGCCGAAGGCGTCGACCACGATTTTGACCGAGTTGCGGATGTAGTTGAACTCCGTCGGTTTCTCATCGCCGCGGAACTTGAACTTGGTTGACTTGGAGACCGGATACCAGTTGGATGTGGTATAGGCGTCCTGGATCCAGTACATGCGCTTGGGGGTGACCACGATGTACGGGTCGCCGTCCAGGGACAGATACGGCGTCAGCGTCTTGATGCGTTCGGTGATGTTGCGGCGGAACAGCACCTTGCTGTTGCCGTCGATGTTCACCGAGAAGAACAGCTTCTCGTCGCGGAAATAGATCGCCGTGATCAGCTTGCGGAACAGGGATGAAATCTGGACGCCGTCCTTGCCGGTGTAATTCTGGCTGGATTCCATGTCGAAGCTGGAAATATCGACGATCTTCAGCTTGTTGGGCACCACCGCATACTGGAGGTTCTCCGTGCCGAAATAGATGTCCGGCTTCTCGACGGAAAAGCCCACGTCCGACTGCAGGTTGAGGTCCCGCAGGAACCACTGCATGGGCTGGTCGCCGCTTTGCGAAGCGGGCGTGATCACCGCGCCGTAACCGTGGGTATAGCGCAAATGGGTGTTCTCCCAGTTCTGGGCTTCCCGCGGGAGCTTGTCGATGTTGATTTCGCGGGCCGCCAGGTTCACCTGTTCGGTGACGCCCTTGATCTCGTAGCGCGCCACGTCAACGTCCGTGAAGTTGTAGTAAGGCCGGATGCCCTGCAGCTGCTGGTACACATCGTCCAGGAACCCGGGGTCCCAGATGGGAATGTTGTGCAGGTGCTCGCGCACGTGGGGATCGATGGTTTCAGGAGACCACTCCGCCGTGACATTGAGCGTCCGGATCCGATTCAGGTCATAGGCCGACTGGGTTGCCTCGATATTGTTGGCCATGAATTCCCTTTCGACCTTGACCGGGTTGGGCTTGACCACGAAACGGTCGAGAATTTCGGGAATGTGCTCGAAATGGCGCAGGCCCAGCGCGAGGAAGAACAACACCACGCAGGCGATCAGTCCACGCAGGCCGCGCCCGATCTCCACATAGGTGATGCCGCAGACGGCGCCGCCGATCACGGTGAGGGCGGACACCCAGATCAGGGGCAGGAAATAGCGCATCTCCACGAAGCCCGGGCCGAAGAAGATCGGCTCGTGCTTGGACAGATAAAGCAGGTCGTCGCGCTCGAGGATGTAGCCCCAGGCCATGATCAGTGCCGTGATCATGATGAGGCCGCCCAGATGCAGCTTGGCGCCCACCGGCCATTCGCGCCGCTCGGCCGGCACCAGATGGTGTTCGATCCAGTAGAGGATGGTGATGGCGATGATCAGGATGATCGAAGTGACCAGCAACACGGACTGGACGATTTCGAATATGGGCAACCGCATCAGGTAGAAGCTGATGTCGTGTCCGAAATAGGGGTCCAGCACGTTGGAGTCTGGACCGAAGGCGAACAGCAAGGCGTCTTCCCAGTGCTGGTAAAACGGCGCTGCGACCATGATCGCCAAAATCAGCGAGAGCGGCGTGTAGACTTGCAGGGAGCCGGTCTGGAACATGCGCAGCAGGTTCAGGGAGCGGGTCCCCGTGGCGCTGCGGGACATGGCGGCGAAGTCGTCCTGATCAACCCCCAGGTAGCGCGAGGCCGCCCAGAAGTTCAGGAAGAAGATCAGGAAGAAGAAGATGGTGACGCTGCCGGACAGGATGTAGCGGTATAACACCCGCAGCCAGAAATAGCCGCCGTAGTCCAGTGAGCTGAACCACCAGAAGTCCATCAGGAAGTGGGTCAACGAGATGCCCGCGACGACACCGAGTAAGAGCAGGCCGATCAGGACCGCGGCGGTGATCGTCAGCAGGCGTTTCCAGTTTCCCATGGCTTCCTCTTCGGTTTTTCTCGATTATTGGATGATGGGGCGCAGCGCGTACTGGATCGAGTCAACCCAGGCGGGCTGCTGCTTCCGCGCGGGAATGATACCGCGTCTGGGCGCAATCCCATAGCGGGCCCCGGCCAGCCGGATGCGTGTTCAAGGGCCGCTTCCGGCCCTGCAAACCTGGCTGCGCACCGCGTGGATGCGCGCTTCCCGCATCGCCTGACCCAGTGCCGTTCCGCTCAGGCCCTGGCGCAGGAAGGGTTCCGCGTCGACGCTCAGGGCCGCCTCGCGCGCCCGTCGCAGGTGGTCCGCCTGCGGATATTCACGCGCCTCCAGGCCGGTCCGACCGCGAGCGTCGGCCTCGCAGGCACAGAGGAAGGCCTCCAAATCGTGCTGGGGGCGGAGGGCATTGAGGCGCTGCAGCAGGTCCACCAGGGTGGAAGGCCGAAGCTCCAGGGCGCGGTGGCACAGGCCGTGATACTGCATGACCTGGCTGGCCAGTCGCCGGTAGTCCTTGGGTGCCTTGAGGCGCTCGCAGAGGGCATCGAGGGGCGCCAGGCCGCGCTTCTCGTGGCCGTGGTGGCGGGGCCAGGACTCGGGCGGCGTCAGCGCCTTGCCCAGGTCGTGCACCAGGGCGGCGAAACGGACGCGGGGGGAGGGGCTGAGCCGGGTTGCCTGCTCCAGCACCAGCAGGGTGTGGACGCCGGTGTCGATCTCAGGGTGCGGCCCCGGCGGCTGCGGCACGCCGAACAAGGCCTCCAGTTCCGGAAACAAATGCGGCATCGCGCCGGCCTCCCGCAGTACCTCAAAAAAAGCGGTCGGCGTGCGTTCGCCCAGCGCCTTGACCAGTTCAGCCCAAACCCGTTCCGCCACCAGGGCATCGACTTCGCCCGATTCGGCCATGGCGCGCATCAGTTCAAGGGTTTCATGCGCGACGCTGAAACCCAGGTGGGCATAGCGCGCCGCGAAACGCGCCACGCGCAGGACCCGCACCGGGTCTTCGGCGAAGGCGGGCGAGACGTGCCGCAACAGCCGTTGCTCCAGGTCGCGCTGGCCGCCGTAGGGGTCGATGATCGCGTCCTCCGAATCCAGCGCCATGGCGTTGATGGTCAGGTCGCGGCGCATCAGGTCCTGCTCCAGGGTCACCGCCGGCAGGGCATCCACGTCGAAGCCGCGGTAACCCGGGGCGGTCTTGCGCTCGGTGCGCGCCAAGGCATACTCCTCGCGGGTTTCGGGATGGAGGAAAACCGGGAAATCGCGACCCACCGAGCGATACCCCAGTTGCTGCATCTGCTCGGGCGTGGACCCGACCACCACCCAATCGCGCTCCTTGACCGGCAAGCCGAGCAATCGGTCGCGTACCGCCCCGCCCACAAGAAATATCTGCATGGCTTCGTTGAAACGCCCGCTGCTTTCAATTACCGTGAAGGCGCCGTGACGCGCCGCGGTGCCCAAAGTCTTTCGTCATGCTGCAAACCCTCGTGCTCTATCTCGGCTTCGGCTGCCTGGCAGGCCTCTTGTCGGGCCTTTTCGGGATCGGCGGCGGCATCGTGATCGTGCCGTTCCTGATGTGGCAACTGGCGCGCGAAGGGTTTCCGGGCGATCTGATCCCGATCACCGCGATCGCCACGTCGCTGGCCACCATCGTGGTGACCTCGATCTCGTCGGTATACGCTCACCACCGCCGCGGCGCCGTGCGCTGGCCTCTGGCGATGCGCATTGCGCCCGGCATCCTGGCCGGCACGGTGCTCGGTTCGGTGCTGGCCGACCATCTGCCGGTGATCGTGCTCAAACTCAGTTTCGCCCTGTTCCTGCTGGCCGTGGCCACACGCATGCTGGTAACGAACGATGGCGGCGCGGTGCCCCCCTGGCGTCTCGGGGTTTTGCGGATGACGGTCGCGGGGGCGGCGATCGGCATGCTTTCGGCCATTGTAGGCATCGGCGGCGGCACCTTGAGCGTGCCCCTGTTCGCCCGTCTGGGCTTCAACATGCGCGAGGCAGTGGCCACCTCCAGTGCCTGTGGTTTTCCCATCGCCGTGGCGGGCTCGGCGAGCTACATCCTGCTCGGCTGGCAGCAGCCGGCCCTGCCCGCGGGCAGCCTGGGTTACGTGTATCTGCCGGCCCTGGCCGGAATCGTCGTCAGTTCGGTGCTGCTGGCACCGCTGGGTGCGCGCCTGGCCCACCGGCTGCCCACCGGACACCTCAAAAAACTGTTTGCCTTGGCAATCCTCGTCATCGGCGGCAGAATGCTGTGGCTGGCCCTGAGCGCCTAGCAGACCATCTCACCTGCGCCGCGACCCCGCATGACTGACATGCCCCGCATCGAAATCGAATACTGCACCCAATGCCGCTGGCTGCTGCGGGCGGCCTGGCTGGCCCAGGAGCTGCTAACCACTTTTGAGCAGGAATTGGGAGGTGTGGCCCTGGTTCCGGGCACCGGAGGGGTATTTGAAATTCGTTGTGGCAGCCTGTCCCTGTGGTCGCGCAAGCAGGAGGGACGCTTCCCGGAAGCCAAGGAACTCAAGCAGCGCGTCCGGGACGCCATCGCTCCCGACAAGCCCCTCGGCCACAGCGACCGGCCTTGAGCCGCTCAGGCGAAGAAGCTGCGCACCGCCGCTTCGATCATCGTCCACGGCATGATCAAGGGCTTCTTCCGGATGTGGATGGCCAGGGTGTCGCCATCGATGCGGTAGGCTCCCTCGATCCCGCGTCCATTGAAGTGTCCGGTCTCGTGGTCGCCGGTCAAGTGCACGCCGTTGGCTCTGGCCGTTTCCTTGGCTCGGGGAAGGAACACGTCGGGGGTCTGTGACAGCCGGACTTCGAGGAACTTGCTCATACCGCACTCAAATCGTTGTTGCTGAAGGGGCCAGCCGAGCCGGCAACAGCATTTTAATCCAGATTGAAGCATGCGGAACAGAGCTATCCGAGCAGCGCTATCGGGCGACTGTCTTTGACGCGGACCAGCACGGTATAATCCCCTAAGTGTACCAAGGGAGCGACCCGTTCCCGCGCAGGTCGCGAAGCGAACTCCTGCGGCTTGTCTGCCCTCCGGGGCGGTTGCGAAGCCGACAGACGCGGGTCCGCGGCGGCAAGTCTTCCCCAAGAGAGACAGGAATCAATGCAGATCGAAGCTATTTTGAAGTCGTATGCACGTTATGCGCCGGTCTATGACCATACCTTTGGCTGGTTGCTCAGTTTCCGGGGACGCTCCCTGGCCGCCGGGTTGACCAACAAGCAGCCCGGCAAGATCCTCGAGGTGGGGGTCGGCACGGGCATCAGTCTCTCCTTCTACCGCCGTGAACATCAGGTGCACGGCATCGATATTTCGCCGCACATGCTGGAGCGTGCCCACCGGCGCGTGCGCACCAAACGGCTCGGGCACGTGACGCAACTCGAGATCATGGATGCCCGCAAGTTGCACTACCCGGACGAGCATTTCGATGCCGTGGTGGCGGCCTACGTCATGTCCGTGGTGCCGGAGCCCGAGAAGGTCATCAAGGAGATCGAGCGGGTGTGCAAGCCCGGTGGCGACGTCATCATCGTTAACCACTTCGTGGCCGAGCGCGGATTTCGCCGGCGCTTCGAATCCATGCTGGCGCCCCTCTCCAGCAAGCTGGGCTGGCGGCCCGACATGGCGCTGCAGGAGATTCTCGCACACACCTCCCTGCACGAGGTCGAACGCCGCAGCTTGCCGCCGCTGGGACTGTTCACCATGCTGCACCTGCGCAAGGGGCAATGAGCCCGGCGCGTGGCGCCGGCCGGCCGGAGAGGGCTACGCCGCCCCGGCGCGATACGGAAAATCACTGCACCACTGGAAGGAGAATCCCTGAATGAGCGCAGCCCCTCCCGGCCCTGAAGCGTCTGGACCGCTTTTCGAGATCAAGGGCGGTTCCATCAGTCTGCCCGTGCTCAAGCTGTTGAGCTGCGACGTGGCGGCGGTCGCCGTGCAACTCGGCGCCAAGGTGCGCCAGGCACCCGAGTTCTTCCGGCATGCGCCGGTGGCCATCGATCTCCACGAGCTTCCTCCGGAAGGCGAGATCCCGGATTTTCTGCAGCTGGTGCAGGCGCTCAGGACCTGCGGACTGGTTCCGGTGGGCGTGCGCGGGGGCGGTCCGGCGCTTCAGGGGGCGGCCCAGGAGGCGGAGCTGGCGGTGCTGGCGGATACGAAGACCGACCACGCCCATCCCGCGCCCAAGCCAGCGCCAGCGCCCAAGGCGCCTCCCGCGCCGGCACCCGGCAGCCTGCCAGGCAAGCTGATCGAACAGCCGGTGCGCTCGGGGCAGCGAATCTACGCGCCGGGCGGCGACCTGGTGGTGCTGGCGCCGGTCAGCGCCGGTGCCGAAATCATGGCCGACGGCAATATCCACGTCTACAACGCGCTGCGGGGACGGGCCCTGGCCGGTGTCCAGGGCAACCTGGAGGCGCGCATCTTCTGCATGGACCTGGATGCCGAGCTGATCGCCATCGGCGGCCACTACAAGATCAGCGAGCATCTGGACGACTCGGTCCGCAACAAGCCCGTGCAGATCTATTTCCGCGACAATTCCCTGATCATCGAAGATCTCTGATTCATCAACCTTGGAGGGCAAGAATTTGGCACGCATCATCGTAGTAACGTCTGGCAAGGGAGGCGTGGGCAAAACCACCACCAGCGCCGCCATCGCCATGGGGCTGGCACAGTCGGGGCATCGCACGGCGGTGATCGACTTCGACGTGGGCCTGCGCAACCTGGACCTGATCATGGGCTGCGAGCGACGGGTGGTTTACGACTTCGTCAATGTCATCAACGGCGAGGCCACCCTGAACCAGGCGCTGATCAAGGACAAGCGTTCCGAGAATCTGTTCATCCTGCCCGCCTCACAGACCCGCGACAAGGACTCCCTCACCGTGGAGGGCGTGGGCAAGGTACTGGACGAGCTTTCCCAGACCTACGATTACATCGTCTGCGACTCGCCCGCCGGCATCGAGCGCGGCGCCACCCTGGCCATGTATTTCGCCGATGACGCCATCGTCGTGACCAACCCGGAAGTGTCTTCGGTGCGCGACTCCGACCGCATGCTGGGTATTCTGGCCAGCAAGTCGCGGCGGGCCGAGACCGGTGCCGAGCCGATCAAGGAATATCTTTTGCTGACCCGCTACTCGCCGCAACGTGTGAAGCTCGGGGAAATGCTCAGCGTGGACGATGTACAGGAGATCCTGTCGCTGCATCTGCTGGGGGTGATCCCCGAGTCCAAGGCCGTGCTGACAGCCTCCAACTCCGGCGCGCCGGTGATCCTGGACGACAAGAGCGATGCCGGCCAGGCATATCGCGACGTGGTGAAGCGCTACCTGGGCGACGAAGTGCCGCACCGCTTCGTCAATGGAGAGAAGAAGGGTTTCCTCGCCCGCCTGTTCGGAGGTTGACATGGGACTACTCGACTATTTCCGCGGCACCCGCCAGCCGACCGCCGCCATCGCGAAGGAGCGCCTGCAGATTCTGGTGGCGCACGAACGGGCCGAGCGCAGCAAGCCGGATTACCTGCCCATGCTGCAGAAGGAATTGCTGGAGGTCATTCGCAAGTATGTCAACGTGGAGTCCGACGCCATTTCCGTGACCATGGAGCAGGACGAAAACCGCGAGATTCTGGAACTGAATATCGTGCTGCCCGAGGAGGGCGGCGAACCCAAGCGCGCCCGGCGCGTCTGAGCGCAGAGGCTGTGAAAAATCGTAACGAGCGGCCCAAGGGCAAGGGGCCCGGAGCACAGGAACCGCTTTGTACATGGGGTGCATGAGGAAACCGAGCGCCGCGCGACGCAGCAATCGGGACGCGCCCTAGATTTTTTCACAAGCTCTCAGGCCGGCGGGCGGCTCTCGCGTTCCGGCCTGAGCAACAGAGCCAGGCGTCCCTGCGTTGCGGTGCATTCGCGCCAGCTTGCGCAGGGAAACTCCAGCACGGCGATGCCGCAGGTGGGGATGTCGGCCAGGCCTGCGTCGGTCAACCTTATAGCCAGATCGGTGAGATCCGGGTTATGTCCCACCAGGTAGACCCGCGTGGCCTGCTCGTCCAGGCCTTGAATCAGGGCGAGCAGGCTGTCGACGCCGCCCATGTAGACTTCTTCCCGTATCGTGATCCGGTTTCGATCGTGGCCTACGGCCTTCGCGATCTTGCGTGCGGTTTTAATGGCGCGTACGGCGGGACTCGACACGATCAAATCCGGGAGCAGCGCCGCGTCGCTTAACTGTCTCCCCATGACCGGGGCGTCTCGCTTGCCGCGTTTGTTCAGTGGTCGCTCGCGGTCGCGCAGGCTGGTGTCTTTCCAGCTGGATTTGGCGTGGCGTATCAGTATTAGCGTCTTCATGGCGGGCGTTCCCGAACAGGTTCTGCAGCCCGCCCTCCGGCAGGTTGTCGGCTTTGGCCGACAATACAGGAAGTCGGGCGTCCATTGTATACTAAGGTCCAAATCACATTATTTTTACAAGGCAATTGGGCGGGAACGGGTCTGTGTGCCCGGTCGGCGGAAACCGGAACTGAACCTGGCCGGGCGCGGGATGGCCGGTTTCCTGGCAGGGCAGACCTTCGGTGTGTCAAGCATACCGTGACTACCCGATGCGAACCCGGCCCGCCTGGCGTTCCCTGCGGCTGCCACGCCGAAGCGCGCCATCGCCGGCCTTCCCTGAGGGGCTTGTTCTATCGGCTCCCCCAGCAACGTATAATCCAATCCTTTCCAAGGACCGCGTGATTGTGAGCAAACGAATTCGCTTAATCTGGCTGCTGTTACCCCTGCTACTCGGACTGACCGGCGCCGAAGCCCTGGGGGCCAAGGCCACCGAAGTGCCCGCGGCGACGCCGGCCCCTGCCGCCAAGCCCTTCGAGTTCGCCGATGTGGAGCAGCGGGCCAGGGATCTGGCCGCCAAGCCCTACGCGCGCGATGACAGCGGCATGCCGGAGTTTCTTGGCCTGCTCGATTACGATCAATACCGCGACATTCGCTACAAGCCGGACAAGGCTCTGTGGAAGGATGAGGGCTTGCCCTTCCGTCTGCAGTTGTTTCACCGTGGTTTCATGTTCAAGGACCGGGTCCAGATCAACGTGGTCGACCAGGGCGTCGCCACCCGGCTGGCCTATTCGCCGGAACTGTTCGACTTCGGCAAGAACACCTTGCCCAGCACGCCGCCCTCGGACCTCGGTTTCGCCGGTCTGCGCTTTCACTACCCGCTACGCCGGGACGACGTGTTCGACGAGATCACCGTCTTCCTGGGCGCCAGCTATTTCCGCGCCGTCGGCCTGGGCCAGGCCTACGGATTATCGGCCCGCGGCCTGGCGGTGGACACCGGCCTGCCCAAGGCCGAGGAGTTCCCCATCTTCCGCGAGTTCTGGATCGAGAAGCCGGCCAAGGACGCCACGACCCTGGTGGTCCATGCCCTGCTTGACAGCAGCAGCGTCACCGGAGCCTACCGTTTCGTCATCCACCCCGGGCTGGACCTGACCATGGAGGTCAGCAGCCATATCTTCTTCCGCAAGGCGGTGGAGCGCCTCGGCATGGCGCCGCTGACCAGCATGTTCTACCACGGCGAGAATACGGACCGCTTCATGGACGATTTCCGCCCCGAGGTGCACGACTCCGACGGCCTGCTCATGGGACGCAGCAATGGCGAATGGGTCTGGCGTCCGCTGAACAATCCCAAGCACCTGCGCATCAGCGTGTTCAAGGACAACAATCCGGCAGGCTTCGGCCTGATGACCCGCGACCGCCAATACGACCATTACCAGGATTTGGAGGCCCGCTACCACGAGCGGCCCAGCGCCTGGGTGGAAGCCTTGGGCGACTGGGGCCCCGGTTCCATCTATCTGATCGAGATTCCCAGCGACGCCGAGAAATACGACAACATCGTGGCCTTCTGGATGCCCGATATCGCTACCGGCGAGGGCAAGGACTACCAGTTCCAGTACCGCTTGCACTTCTCCCGCGAAGACCCGCGCGCTTCGGGGCTCGGCAAGCCGGTCGCCACCCGGGTGGGCGCCAGCATCGGCGACGCGCTGAACCCGCAGAGCCGCAAGTTCGTGGTGGACTTCGGGAGCCCGGCGCTGAAATTGTACGGTGACCAGGCCAAGATCGAGGCGGACGTCAGCGCATCCTCGGGTCGCATCAGCAACACCGTGGTGCACAAGAACGATATCGATGGCACGTGGCGGCTGAGTTTCGACCTAGCTCCTGAGAAGGACAAGGATCCGGTGGAACTGCGTGCGGTGCTCAAACTGAACGGCGAAATTCTGACCGAAACCTGGGTGTACCAATGGAGCGCGAAGTGACCGAGGCGGTGCTGGCGCCGGAGCACGCGGAGTCGGATTCGGCCGCGCCAACGCCGGGTTTCCCGCCGGTGGTGGAGGCACGGGTGGTTGCTTATCTTGACCGCCTGGGTATCAGGGACCAGGACCTGGTGCGACGCCTCAGCGCCGCCTGTCTACAGCGTGCCAGCCGCCGCGCGGCACCGGGGCAACACGAGGAATTGCTGCGCCGCTCCTTGGAGGAAGCCCAGCGCCGGTTCGACGCCGCCCTGGCGCAATCCCTGAACCTACAGGGCGTCAAACACCTGCACGACCTGGCGGCGGCGCGCGCGGCGCTGCTGCTGGGGGAAGGCGCCATGGCTAGCGACAGTGTCTTGCAGGGGCAAGATGGCGAAGACGCCAAGCTGGCGTCCCTTGCGGCGATCATCCCACAGGCGACGCCCCCGGAAGTGCCCCAGGAAATGCACGAGCAGCCGATTTCCTTCCTTTTCCGCCAGCCGCCGCGCCAGTAAACGGACCCGAGCCGAACATGCCCCCCAGCGCCCCGCCCCTGTCGACGATTCCCCGCACAATTCGGCGGACCCTGTTCTTCACCCTGGTGGTGCTGACCACCCTGGCCGCCATGGTGATGATCACCAGCGCCTTCTTCCAGAACGGACTGTCGCCGCAGGAGGTGGTCCTGCTGGCGCTCTATACCCTGCTGATCCTGTGGGTGAGCACCTCGTTCTGGACTGCCCTCATGGGCTTCTGGGTGATGCTGCGCGGCGGCGACCGCCGCTCCATCAGCCACATGCCGTCGCGGGCGGGTGAAGGCGGCATTGACACGACGCCCCGGCGTACCGCCCTGATCATGCCCATCTACAACGAGGACCCGGTTCGGGTGTTCTCGGGCCTGCGGGCTATCTACCAATCCCTGCTGGACACGGGGCGCGGTGATGAGTTCGAGTTGTTCATCCTCAGCGATACCCGCGACCCGGACACCTGGGTGCAGGAAGAGGTGAACTGGTACCGCATGTGCTGCGACTTCGACGCGCACGGGCGCATCTTCTACCGCAACCGGGAGAAGAACGTCAGTCGCAAGAGCGGCAACATCGAGGACTTCTGCACCCGCTGGGGCGGCCGTTACCGCTACATGATCGTGCTGGACGCCGACAGCCTGATGGGCGGCAACGCCCTGACGCGCATGGTGGACCTGATGGAGTCCCACCCGCGGGTGGCGCTGATCCAGTCACCGCCCCTCCCGGTCAACCACAAGTCGCTGTTCGCGCGGGTGCTGCAGTTCGGCAGCAGCCTCTACAGCGATGTATTCACCGCGGGCAGCGCCTGGTGGCAGATGTCCGACAGCAATTACTGGGGCCACAACGCCATCATCCGCATCCAGCCCTTCATCAAGCACTGCGGCCTGCCCAAGCTGCCGGGCCGCGAGCCTTTCGGGGGCGAGATCCTCAGCCACGACTTCGTGGAAGCCGCACTGCTGCGCAAAGCCGGCTGGGAAGTCTGGCTGGGCTATGACATCAAGGAGAGCTACGAGGAACTGCCGCCCACCCTCATCGACTACGCCAAGCGTGACCGCCGCTGGTGCCAGGGCAATCTGCAGCACCTTGGGCTGATTACGGCGCGCGGCTTTTCCGGCATCAGCCGGCTGCACATGCTGATGGGCATCATGTCCTACGTGTCATCGCCCCTGTGGCTGCTGTTCCTGGTATTCACCGGTTCGGAAGCCTATGTGCAAAGCCAGACAGTGCCGGTCTACTTCTTCGGCGACAACATTTTCCCCGTCTGGCCGGAATCCTACGCGGTGGAGATGACCACCGTTCTTCTGGTCACCCTGGCCATGCTGTTCCTGCCCAAGCTGCTGGGTTTGCTCCTGCTGTTCCTGCGCTGGCGGGATGTGAAGCGCTACGGCGGCTTCTTCCGCGTGATCCTCAGCGTCTTTCTGGAGACCGTGTTCTCCATGTTAACCGCGCCGGTGCTGATGCTCTACCAGAGCAAGTTCGTGGTGTCGATCCTGATGCGCAAGAGCGTCGGCTGGCCGCCGCAGAATCGCGGCGATCACCGCTTGAGCCTCAGGGAAGCGACACTGGCTCATGGCGGCCAGACCCTGGTGGGCATTGCCGCGGGCGTCGCCAGCTACACCTATGTGCCCAGCTTTTTCTGGTGGTTCACCCCCGTGCTGGCCGGCTTGGTTCTGGCTATCCCGGTGTCCATCATGTCCAGCAGCACCAAGCTGGGCGTGCTGACCCGCCGCATGGGCCTGTTCCTCACCCCGGAGGAGTCCAATCCGCCCGAGGTCATCCGCTTGCTGCACGCGAACCTGAAACAACTGGAAGTCGAAAACGAGGCCCGCTTCGGCAGCGACCGGCAGGCCATCGCCGACCCTGGCGTATGCGCCCTGCATTTCGCCCTGTTGCCCAACCGGCCGGTGAAGCGGCGCCATCGCTATGAGCTGAAGGCGCTGATCTACCGCCTGATCGAGGACGGTTACGACAAGCTGTCGCCGGTGGAGATACGCTCCATGGTGGCGGACCCGGAAACCGTCATGCGCCTGCACACCCTGGCCTGGAGCAACGAGCAGGACGCCGGCGGCACGCGCCCGTAAGCGGTCTGCCTGCTTCGCTCGACGCTACAGCCCACTTCAAGTCACCCGCCCAGGATCGATGTCGCACAGGATCAACGCCCATATTCACCCGGAAGGCAGCCTCGAAATCCTTTCCAAGATCGAGATCGCCAAGCTGCTGGACACCAGCGCCAGCGGACTGCACGAGATCTACCGGCTGTGTTCCCTGGCGGTACTCAACTGCGGCAGCGACGTGGACGACGGCCGTGTGGTTCTGGAGCAATACCGCAGCTTCGATGCCCGGGTTCTGCAGCAGGAGCGCGGCATCAAGCTGGAACTGCTGAACGCGCCCAGTTCCGCCTTCGTCGATGGCGAGATGATCCGCGGCATCCGCGAGCACCTGTTCGCCGTGCTGCGGGACATCGTCTATACCAATTCGGAGATCGTCACCAATCCCGCCTTCGATCTGAACCGCTCGGAGGACATCAGCAATGCGGTGTTCCATATCCTGCGCAACGCCGGCTGTCTGATCCCCCAGCGTCCGCCCCGCCTCGTCGTATGCTGGGGCGGACACTCCATCGGCCGCGAGGAATACGAGTACACCAAGGAGGTCGGCCACGAGCTGGGCCTGCGCGGGCTCGACATCTGCACCGGCTGCGGTCCCGGCGCCATGAAGGGGCCGATGAAAGGCGCCACCATCGCCCATGCCAAGCAGCGCATCGGCGACGCCCGCTACATCGGCCTGACCGAGCCCAGCATCATCGCGGCGGAGCCGCCCAATCCCATCGTCAACGAACTGGTGATCCTGCCGGACATCGAAAAGCGGCTGGAAGCCTTCGTGCGGCTGGGGCATGGCATCGTCGTATTCCCGGGGGGCGTGGGCACGGCGGAAGAAATCTTCTACCTGATGGGCTTGCTGCTGCATCCCGAGAACAAATACCTGCCGTTTCCGGTGATCCTCACGGGGCCCGCCAGCTCGGCAGCGTATTTCGGGCTGATCGATACCTTCCTGTGCGAGACCATCGGTCATCAGGTGCGCCAGCACTACCGCATCATCATCGACGATCCCCAAAAAGTGGCCCAGGAGATGGCGGAGGGCATCGAGTCGGTGTGCCAATTCCGCAAGCTCCACCACGACGCCTTTTATTTCAACTGGCTGCTCAAGGTGGAGCGCGCCTTCCAGATGCCCTTCGAGCCTAGTCACGAGAACATGGCCAATCTGGAACTACGCCGTGATCAGCCGCCTCATAGCCTGGCAGCGAACCTGCGGCGCGCCTTCTCCGGCATCGTGGCAGGCAATGTGAAGGCCGAGGGCATACGCGCCATCGAGCAGCACGGTCCCTTCGAGTTGAGGGGCGACAGCGCTATCCTCAAGCGGCTGGACGAATTGCTCGCCGCCTTTGTGGAGCAGGGCCGCATGAAGCTGCCGGGGCACGAATACACGCCGTGCTACCGGTTGAACGGCCAGGCCGCGACAGTCAGCTCCTGAATTCGGGCTCGGCAACCGCCGACGACAAGCGGTCGGGTGGCGCGCGCCGTGTGAATCTCGAACTTCTTCCGCTAGTCCGCGTCTTTATGGTATCGCAGGGCAGGAGGGCGAATGTCGTCACTGGAACAGTTGCGCGCGGAAATCCGTGTCGCCGGTTTGCGCGACGAGGAAAGTGCTTGCGCTGATCTGATTCAGCGAGCGCGGCTGAGCGGCGCGCAGCGCGAAAGGATCGCCACTGTTGCGACCCGCTGGGTCGAGCATATGCGCCGCCAGCACCGCCGCGCCGGGACCCTGGACGCCTTTCTGCACGAATATGCCTTGAGTTCGCCCGAGGGCGTGGCCCTCATGTGCCTGGCCGAGGCGCTTGTGCGCATCCCCGACGACGCAACCGCGGATCGCTTGATCCAGGACCGGCTGGGGACGCCCGATTGGGAAAAGCATCTGGGGCATTCCGACAGCCTGCTGGTCAACGCCTCCACCTGGGCGCTGATGTTCACCGGGCGCTTGCTGGCGCCGGAACAGCAACTGGGGCTGGCGGGAACTCTCACGTCTTTCGCCGCCCGATCCGGCGAGCCGCTGATCC
Source organism: Methyloterricola oryzae (assembly GCF_000934725.1). Lineage (NCBI taxonomy): Bacteria > Pseudomonadati > Pseudomonadota > Gammaproteobacteria > Methylococcales > Methylococcaceae > Methyloterricola > Methyloterricola oryzae. The sequence continues at coordinate 846,741 of NZ_JYNS01000001.1, read as the reverse complement.
GCGCCGCCCTCAAGCAGGCCATGTACCTGCTGGGGGACGCCTTCATCCTGGGCCGCACGATCGGCGAGGCCCTAAGCCGCGCGGAGCCGGCGGAGGAGCGGGGCTACCGCCATTCCTTCGACATGCTCGGCGAATCCGCCCGCACCGCGGCCGATGCCAGGCGTTACTTCGAAGCCTATCTGTCCGCCGTGCAGGCCATCGGCGCAGTCAGTCGGGGTCGGGACCTGTTCGCGGCGCCAAGCCTGTCCGTCAAGCTCTCGGCCCTGCATCCGCGTTACGAGTTCAGCCAGCGCGAGCGGGTACTGCGCGAACTGCCGCCACGGCTGCTGGATCTGGCGACTTCCGCGCGGGCGTCGGGCATCGGCTTGACCCTGGATGCCGAGGAATCCGACCGGCTGGAATTGTCCTTGGACGTGTTTCAGCGCCTGGCGGCGGCTCTGGAGCTTTCGGGTTGGAACGGCCTGGGGCTGGCGGTACAGGCCTATCAGAAGCGTGCCCTCGCGGTGATCGGCTGGCTGGCCCAACTGGCCCGTGAAACCGGCCGGCGCATTCCCCTGCGCCTGGTGAAAGGCGCCTATTGGGACAGCGAGATCAAGCTGGCCCAGGAACGCGGCCTGGCCGGCTACCCCGTCTTCACCCGCAAGCAGGCGACGGACGCCTCCTATATCGCCTGCGCCAAGCGTCTGCTGGCGGAACCGATGGCCTTCTATCCGGCCTTTGCCACTCACAACGCGCTGACCGCCGCCACCGTGCTGGAGCTGGCGGGCGGCAGCCGGGACTTCGAATTCCAGCGCCTGCACGGCATGGGCGAGGACCTGTACGAGCAGATTGCGCCCCCCGGAACCCTGGGTTTGCCCTGCCGGGTGTACGCCCCGGTGGGCGGGCATGCCGACTTGCTGGCCTACCTCGTGCGGCGGTTGCTGGAAAACGGCGCCAATTCCTCCTTCGTCAATCGGCTCTCCGATGCCCATGTGCCGCTGACGCAACTCCTGGCCGATCCGGTGGAGTCCCTCGCCGCTGCCGAGCCCAAACGGCACCCCCGAATTCCCTTGCCGCGCGATCTATACTCGCCGGACCGCCGCAACAGCGCCGGCCTCGACCTGAACGACGGCCCGACCCTGGCCGCGGTGTCCAAGGCTGCGCGTGGCGGCGTCGTGGTGAACGCCTGTCCCCTGGTGGATGGGTCGGAAAACGCAGGGCAGGGGGCCATCGAGCTCAGGGTGCCGGCGGACCGTGGGCGGGTGCTGGGGAGCGTTGCCGATGCCGGCGTCACCGATATCGAACAGGCCATGTCACGGGCGGCGGCGGCCTTTGCCGGCTGGAGCGCCACGCCGCCTGCGCAGCGCGCCCAAGTGCTGGAGCGGGCCGCCGATGGGCTTGAAGCAAGAACTCCGGAATTCGCCGGGTTGATTGCGCGTGAGGGCGGCAGGACCCTGGCCGATGCGGTGTCCGAGGTTCGCGAGGCGGTGGACTTCCTGCGCTATTACGCCGCCCGTGGCCGGGAACTGTTCGGCGCGCCCTTGACCCTCCCCGGCCCCGCCGGCGAGATCAACACGCTTGCGTGGCACGGGCGCGGCGTCTTCGTCTGCATCAGTCCCTGGAACTTTCCCTTGGCCATCTTCGTTGGCCAGGTCGCCGCGGCCCTCGCGGCGGGCAACACGGTAGCCGCCAAGCCGGCGGAGCAGACGCCGCTGGTGGCCTTCGAAGCCGTCAGGCTGCTGCACGCGGCCGGGGTGCCGGGCGCCGCATTGAACCTGTTGCCGGGCGATGGGACGGTCGGGGCCCAGCTGGTTGCCGATCCGCGCTGCGCTGGCGTGGCTTTCACCGGCTCGGTGGAGGCGGCCCGCCACATTGCCCGCAGCCTGGCGGCCAAGGAGGGGCCCATCGTGCCCCTGATCGCCGAGACCGGGGGAATGAACGCCATGATCGTGGATTCCTCCGCGCTCATCGAACAGGTGGTGCGCGATGTGCTGCGCTCCGCCTTCAACAGCGCCGGCCAGCGCTGTTCGGCCCTGCGCGTGCTGTTCGTGCAGGAGGAGATAGCCGAGGCGCTGATCGCCATGCTGGCGGGTGCCATGCGGGAACTGGCCATCGGTGATCCGGCGGACCCTGCCACGGATATAGGGCCTGTGATCGAGGCGGAGGCATGCCGCGCGCTCGGTGCGCATACGGACTATCTGGATCGCGTGGGCCGCCTGATCCACCGCTGCGCGCTGCCGCCGGCTTGCGCGGCGGGTAGCTACTTCGCGCCTTGTGCTTATGAGATCGACAGGTTGGACCGACTCGACGGGGAGGTGTTCGGCCCGGTGCTGCACCTGATCCGCTGGCGCGGCGAAGACCTGGACGCGGTCATCGACGCGGTGAACGCGACCGGCTACGGACTCACTCTGGGGATACACAGCCGCGTGGGAAGCACCGTGCAGCGCATCCTGAGCCGGGCGCGGGTGGGCAATGCCTACGTTAACCGCAGCATGATCGGCGCCGTGGTCGGGACGCAGCCCTTTGGCGGCGAGGGCCTGTCCGGCACGGGGCCCAAGGCGGGCGGGCCTCATTACTTGCACCGCTTCGCCTTGGAGCGCTGCATCAGCACCGATACCACCGCCGCCGGGGGCAACGCATCCCTGCTTTGCCTGGATGATGGGGCGGCTGCGTGACGTGCTTCCAGGCGGTTTGTCCTGGCCCCTTGACACGTTTCCGGTGCACGTTCATTCTTCCTGTAAGCGCCTGAAAAGGCGGCGAAACATCGATCTCCCCGCTCACCACAAGGACCTTTCCGGATGGCGCTCCCGCGACTGCTTTTCTGTGTGCTGTTGATTCTCGTGGTGGGCGGCTGCAGCAGCGTTCGCCAAACCATGAAATCCTGGCTCCACGAGAGCCCGCCCACGGATTCCGAAGCACCGCAGACATCCGGTGGACAGATCTACTATGCCTCCAGCGCCGGCTTGGCCGTGCATAGCGAAGCCTCCGCGTCGTCCAAGACCATTGGACGCCTGGACCAATACGAGAGAGTGATCCGCACTCGCCTGGAACGCGGTTTTGCCTTTATCAGTTCCCAGAGCGGCGCGGTGCAGGGCTGGGTGGACAATGCCCAGCTCATCTGGCGAGTACCGACGCGCAAGCCGGCGCCGCAACCCGATTCCAAGGCGGCTGCGCCCAGTCCAGGCCCGGAGCCCGTCAAGGCAGAGGAACCCGCCGCGTCCCCACCTCCCGCCCCGGTGGTGACTGAAACCGCACCCCCGCCGGCCGCGACGCCAGCACCAGTCGAGCCAGCCGCCACACCGGAGCCGGCGGCCGTGGTGCCGGTCAGCGAGCCTCCGCCCACTGCGTCCCCAGCCAAGCCGGCCAAGGCGCGGCCGGAAATGTTCAACCCCTTCTGAACGGCCCGGATCGGGGCCGATGGACAAGGACGAAGCCACCTCCAAGACGCCTGACCGGCAGACGCCGCGACTGCGCGAGCGCGACTGGTGGCCGGCCTCCTGGGCGCGCGCCATCGCCGACATCGGCTCGGTGACGCCGGCGCGCCGAGAGGCGGTGCTGCGCGACATCGACGAAGGCTCCAGCCCGACCACCGTCTACTATGTGCTCCTGGGCATCTCCGAGCTGATCGCGGGCTTTGCTCTCATCGTCGACAGCGATGCGACCCTCATCGGAGCCAACGTGGTGGCCCCCTTGATGACGCCCATTTTCGGCGTGTCCCTGGGGCTGATGCGCGGCGATCTGAAACTGCTGCGCAAGGCCCTCATGGCCGAATTCGGCGGCGCGATCCTGGGCGGTGCCCTGTGTTATCTGCTCGGCCTGCTTCCCTTCATCGGCGATCCCTCGCCGGTGCTGCTGGCGCAGACCCGCCCCACCCTCATCGACCTGCTGGTCGCCGCGCTTGCCGGGTTCGCGGGGGTGCTGGCCATGATCGACGAACGGGTCAGTCCCGCCTTGCCGGGCGTCGCCATCGCCACGGCCCTCAATCCGCCCATCGCCGCGATTGGCTTGTGCCTCGCCAGCGGCGCCTATGCCGGGGCCTTCGGCGCCCTGCTGTTGTTCTTTGCCAACGTCCTGGCCATCCTGGCGGTGGCGGCGGTGCTCTTCATCGTTGCCGGCTTTGTGACGCGGGCGGAAATCGGTTCCATTACCGGCCTGGCGCGGCGCTTTGCCGCGGCCGGCATCGGCCTGCTGCTGGTGACGGTGCTGCTCAGCAATCATCTGGCGAACCTGGTGCACAAGCTGCGCACCGAGCGCGCCATCCACACGGTTCTGGATCAGGGCCTCTCGGAGCAGCCCAACACCGCCCTGGTCAGCGTCGATTTCAGCCGCGGCCCCAATGGCGTCGACGTCCTCTCCACCATACGCGCGCCGCGGGTGATGTCGCCGGAAACGGTCAAAGTTATTCAGGACGCCCTGAGCGAACGCCTGGGCGAGCCGGTGCAGTTGTTCATGCGCTGCGTGCTCACCGCCGATGTGTCCGCCACCGGGTCCACCAACGTGCGCCCCTATCTCAGCCTGAACGGGCGGGTCGCCGAGGCGCCCTTGTCGCCCACCATGCGGCTGCTGCAGCAGGCCGAGCAGGTAGCGCGGGAAACGGCCGGCAAGCGCCCGGAACTGGTGCTGAAGGACGTGGACCTGGTGAAACTGCCAGCCGGGCCCGTTATCGTGATCGCCATCGAGAGCCCGCGTACGCCCACCGCCGAAGAGGTGAGGCGCTTCGAGGCGCGCCTTCGGGAACGCCTGCAGGAGCCCAGTCTGCGGCTGGTCCTGCGAAGGACCGCATCCGTGGACATGACCTCCAAGGGCCGCATCCTGTTCGGCGAAGCCCATCTGGTGGACGCCGACGCCGTCGAGGCGCAGGCCCGTGACGCCGCGGAGAAGGCGGTGCGCGATCGAATCGAGGCGCTGCCGCATCTGTTTGCCCCGGCGGTGGACGCGGTGAAACGCGATAACGGCTGGGACGTGCGCGCCGAAGTGGTGGGGCCACGGGTGCTCACGCCTATGGAGGTACGCGACATCGAGCAGCGCAGCGCGAAGGAACTGGGCCAGCCGGTGCGCCTCTCGGTGTGGGCGCGCACCGAGCTGAAGGTGACGGACGAGCGCTACGAACCCCTGGGAGACTGAAGGTCGGGACGGCGATGAGCGAACATCCCTTGCTGGTGATCCTGCTGTGCGCTGCCATCGCGCCGGTATTCAACGAACTGCGGCTGCGCCTGCCCCTGGTGGTGCTGGAACTGCTGCTCGGCATGCTGGTGGGGCCGCACGGCCTGGGCTGGGTGCACATGACCGACGGCATCCGCACCCTGTCCGCCCTGGGGCTCTCCTTCCTGTTCCTGATGGCCGGCATGGAGATCGACTTCGCCCTGTTGCGCGGCCGCGCCCTGAACCTGGCGGGCGTCGGCTGGCTGATTTCAATCCTCCTGGGCGTGGCTTTGACGTTCGCCCTGCAAACTTTGGGTGTGGTGTCCGATCCCCTGCTGGTGGCTGTCGCCCTCAGTACCACCGCCATTGGCACCCTGATTCCCATCATGCGCGATGCGGGCGAGCTGGACAGCGATTTCGGACGCCTGGTGCTGGGCGCGGGGGCGGTCGGTGAGTTCGGCCCCATCGTGCTGTTCACCCTGATTTCCGCCGGCCATGAGGAACTGGCCACGCAATCGGGGCTATTGGCCCTGTTCGTGCTGATCGCCCTGGCCTGCGCCGCCCTGGCCATGAAGCTGCGCCCGCCCCACGTCATCGAAGTGCTGGCCCGCTCGCTGCACGCCACCAGCCAGTTGCCGGTGCGCATCGCCATGTTTCTCCTGGGAAGCATGGTGACCCTGGCCGAGTGGCTGGGCGTCGATCTGCTGCTGGGCGCTTTCGCCGCCGGCAGCCTGGTGGGCTTGGTGGCCCGGGGTCCCGAGGGCGAGCCCTTCCGGCACAAGCTGGACGCGCTCGGCTTCGGCTTCCTGATCCCCATCTTCTTCGTCTGCAGCGGTACCCAGGTGGATATCGACGCCATGACGGCCAGCCCCTCCACGCTGGTGCGCGTGCCTCTGTTCCTGGCGCTTCTGCTGCTGGTGCGAGGGGCTCCGGCCCTGCTTTACCGGAGCGATCTGGATCGCCGGGGACGCCTCAGGCTGGCCTTGTTGTCGTCCACTTCCTTGCCGCTGATCGTCGTCATCACCAGCCTGGGCGTGGCCACCGGGCGCATGCTGCCGGAAAACGCCGCGGCCCTGGTCAGCGCCGGCATCGCCTCGGTGCTGCTGTTTCCCCTCATCGCCCTGGCCTTGCGCGACCGCACGGGCGCGGCCTGATTCAAGGGGGGTGTTCCGAAGGCCGGGACCGCCGGAACAGCACGCGCGCATAGATGGCGAGATTGAGCACGATCACCAGAGCTCCCATCGCCACTTGAATGTGCGTCGTCAGCCAGCCGGGATAGATCAGGTCCAGCAGGTAGTGCTCGATGAAGCCCCCGCTGTAACCCGCATCGCCCGCCAGCCGGCGCAGTGCCTGTTCCCAGGGCGTGAGCGGGCAGGTCCAGCCGCAAAGCTCCACCGCCGCCCCCCAGGCCACGGCGGGCAGATGAGCCAGCGCAAACCAGCGATGGCGGAGGACAAGAAAGCCTCCGAGCAAGACCATCAGGATGAAGGCGAAATGCAGCAGGACCAGCAGGTCCGCGGCGATGCGGTAGGCCATCGAGACTTCCGGAGAGGGCAATGTTCTGCCCGGTGGCCCTATGGCATCATGTGCAGGCCCCCTCTGCAATCACCCCGACCATGGAATCCGCCAACCCTACGAACCAACAGGAAGCTGCTGCCGTCCTCCTCGAAACGCTGGGCGGGCTGCTGGCCGAAGTCCGGCCCGGTGCTTCCGCCGTGCCTATCGATTCCCTGGACGTGTCCCTGGAGAAAGACCTGGGGCTGGACAGCCTTTCTCGGGTCGAACTGCTGAGCCGCCTGGAGCGGCGCTTCCAGCTCGCCTTGCCGGAGCATCTGTATGCCGAGGCGGAAACCCCGCGCGATCTGCTGCGGGCCATTCAGCAGGCCAGCCCCGCCGCTGACGCCCTCGATTTGGCCGGATCGGCGGCCTTGCCGCTGGCGGACGCCGCCGTCGGGGTCGCGCCGGCCCGTAGTGCGAGCAATCTGGTGGAAGCCCTGCGCTGGCATGCCGAGCGCTGGCCGGATCGGGTCCATGTGCGCTTTTATGCCGATGAAGGCGAGGGCGAGAGCCTCACCTACGGCGAGTTGGAAATGCAGGCCCGTTCCACGGCCACGGCGCTGCAGGGCCGCGGGCTGGCAAGCGGCGAGCCGGTGGTCATCATGCTGCCCACGGGCAAGGAGTACTTCTTCAGCTTCTTCGGCGTGCTCATGGCCGGCGGCATTCCGCTGCCCATCTATCCGCCGGGACGCCCGTCGCAGCTGCGCGCCTATCTGGAACGCTATGCGCCGGTCTTCGTGAGCAGCCGCGCGCCCTGGATGATTGCGGTCCCGGAGGCCAAGGACGCCGTGCCAGGTCTGCCAGGACTGTCCGGCCAGCGCTTCTGCCTCCTGTCCATGGAGGAACTCGCGGGTGCGGGCGGCGGCCTGCTGGAGCCGGCCCTGTCCACGCGCGACCTGGCGCTATTGCAATACACCTCGGGCAGCACGGGCCAGCCCAAGGGCGTGATGCTCAGCCATGCCAACCTGCTGGCCAATATCCGCGCCATGGGAGAGGCGGTGGGCGCCACGGCCGAGGACGTGTTCGTCTCCTGGCTGCCCCTCTACCACGACATGGGCCTGATCGGCGCCTGGCTGGGCAGTCTGTACCACGGCTTTCCCCTGGTCCTGATGCCTTCCACCAGCTTTCTGTCCCGCCCCCGGCGCTGGCTGTGGGCCATCCACCGCTACCGGGGCACCCTGTCGTCCTCGCCCAATTTCGGCTATGAGATCTGCAGCCGTCTGGACGATGCGGACATCGCGGGCCTGGACCTCTCGTCCTGGCGCTGGGCCTTCAATGGCGCGGAAGCCGTCAGCCCCGATACCCTGGACAAGTTCGCCCGCCGTTTTGCCGCCCATGGATTCGCTGCCCAGGCTTTCGCGCCGGTCTATGGACTCGCCGAGTCGTCGGTGGGTCTGGCCTTTCCGCCGCCCGCGCGCGGCGGGCTGGTGGACCGCATCGCCCGCGAACCCTTCAGCACCCGCGGCGAGGCGCTGCCGGCCGCAGAGGACGAGCCCAAGCCCCTGCGCTTCGTGGCCTGCGGCCTGCCCTTGCCCGGCCATCAGATCCGCGTGGTGGACGAGGCGGGCCGCGAACTGCCGGAGCGTCGTCAGGGGCGCATCCAGTTCCAGGGGCCCTCGGCCACCGCCGGGTACTATCGGGACAGCGCGCACACCCGCGAGCTGTTCCGCGGCGACTGGCTGGAATCGGGCGACCTGGGCTACATGGCGGCCGGGGAGGTCTACGTCACCGGGCGCAGCAAGGACATCGTCATCCGGGGCGGGCGCAACCTTTATCCCCCGGAGATCGAGCAGGCCGTGTCCGGTGTCGACGGCATTCGCAAGGAGGGTGTCGCGGCCTTCGGCGTCGCCAGCGAAACCACGGGCAGCGAGCGCCTCATCGTGCTGGCGGAGACCCGGCTGCGCCCGGGGCCCGAGCAGGAGCACGCCCGCGCCGCCATCAATGCCGTGGTGGCGGACCTGATCGGAGCGCCTCCGGATGAAGTGCTCCTGGCGCCACCGGGCGCGGTGCTCAAGACCTCCAGCGGCAAGGTGCGCCGGGCGGTGATTCGCGGATTATACGAAAAGGGCCATTTGGGGCGGCCGGCGCGGCGCCTGCTGCCCGCCATCGCGCGGGCCTCGGCGGGGCGCTTCGCGGAAAGGCTGCGCCGGCTCCGGCTGCGTCTGGGCGAATGGGGCTTTGCCGCCTGGGGCTGGAGCAGTTTCGCCGTGCTGGCGCCGCTGCTGCTGGCGTCGGTGTTGGCCTTGCCCGGTCTGGAGCAGCGCTGGCGCGCCATGCGCAGAGCTGTTCAGGCGTTGCGGCGGGCGACCGGCACCCGTCTGACGGTGCATGGCCTTGAGCACCTACCGGCGGCGGGCGAGCCCTTCATCCTGGTGTGCAATCATGCCAGCTACCTGGACGTCTATGCCCTGGTCGCCGCCATGCCGCAGCCGGTAGGCTTCGTCGCCAAGGCGGAACTTGCCCGCGGCCGGCTGTTGGGCCAGGCGCTGCGGCGGATCGGGACGGAATTCGTGGAGCGCTACGAGGCGGAGAAGAGCCTGAGCGACGCCAGGCGTCTGATGGAGATCCTCAAGGCGGGCAAGCCCCTGGTTTATTTCGCCGAGGGCACTTTCACCCGCATTCCGGGGCTACGGCCGTTCCGCATGGGGGCTTTCACCGCGGCGGTGGAGGCCGGCGCCTGGGTGGTGCCGGTGGCCCTGCGCGGAACGCGGTCCATGTTGCGCGGCGACGACCGTTTTCCTCACCGCGGTGCCATCGCCGTCACCATCGGCCTGCCCCTGGACAGCCGTGCCATCCGCGCCGAAAGCGCCGATGACTGGCAGGCGGCCCTGCGTCTGCGCGACCTTTCCCGCGCCCACATCCTGCGCTACTGCGGGGAACCGGAGCTGGGCTGAGCGGGCTACTGCATGGAAGGTTCCGGCTCTTCGTCTTCCAGGGGCAGCTGGCCGCAGGGCGAGGCCTGGTGGAACACCATGCGCAACTGGCCGTCCTCGAACAGGAAGCTGTTGCTGGCGGCGAGGATGTCGCCCTGGATTTCCTCGTAGCAGACCACCGTGGCGAAGCTGCCCCAAACGAAGGCGCGTGCCTGGCGCGGCGTCACCTGAGGGGTGGCGGGATTTTGCAGGATCGATTTCCAGCTGTTGATGACGGACGCCCGGTCGGCCAGCGCCGGCCAGCCCGGGTGGATACAGGCCACTGGGGCCTCCCGCGCCCAGAGCTGCTCCATGGCTTCGAAATCGCGGGTGGAAAAAGCCAGATAAAAGGCTTCGTTGGCGAACAGGGCGATAGCCGGGTCCATTGGCATTCCTTAGGGGTGGGCGTTGTCGCAGATCATGGCACAGGTGACCGGGATTTCCCAGGCGGCGTCACGCCCCGGCCAGGCTTGGGTAATCGGTGTAGCCGTGCTCGTCGCCGCCGTAGAAGCTCGCCGGGTCGGCCGAATTGAGCGGCGCGTCCAGCCGAAAGCGTTCCACCAGATCCGGGTTGGCGATGTAGGGAATGCCGAAGGCGACGCAGTCGGCCAACCCGGAGGCGATGGCCTGGTTGGCGCGGGCCTTGTCGTAGCCCGAGTTGGCCATGTACACGCCTTTGTATTTCCGGCGCAGGGCGGCGTAGTCGAAGGGCGGCGGCGCCTCGCCGATGCCGCCTTCCATCACATGCAGGTAGGCTAGGCCAAAGGGATTGAGCGCCTCCGCCACCTGCTCGAACAAGGCCTGCGGGTCGCTGTCGCGCATGTCGTTGAAGGGGTTCACCGGCGAGATGCGCAGCCCGACCCGGCCCGCGCCTGCCGCGTCGCACACCGCCTCGGTCACCTCCAACAGCAGGCGGCAGCGGTTTTGCAACGAGCCGCCATAGCCGTCGCTGCGCTGGTTGGAACCGTCGCGCAGGAACTGGTCCAGCAGATAGCCGTTGGCGCCGTGGATCTCCACCCCGTCGAACCCCGCTTCAAGCGCATTGAGCGCGGCCCGGCGATAGTCCGCGACGATGCCGGGCAGTTCCTCCCCTTCCAGGGCCCTGGGCGTGACGAAATCCTGCAGCCCCTCGTAGGTGAAGGCCTGGCCGGCGGGCCGAAGGGCCGAAGGTGCCACCGGCAGGGCGCCGTCCGGCAGCAGGCTGGGATGGGAAATGCGGCCCACATGCCAGAGTTGCAGGAAAATCCGTCCGCCCCTGTCATGCACCGTCTGGGTCACGCGCTTCCAGCCGGCGATCTGCTCCGCGCTGTGGATGCCGGGCGTGGCGGGGTAGCCGTGGCCCATGGCGGAGATGGGCGTGGCCTCGCTGATGATGAGGCCGGCGCTGGCCCGTTGCCCGTAGTACAAGGCATTCAGGTCGTTGGGCACATTGCCCGGCATGCTGGCGCGGTTGCGCGTCAAGGGCGCCATGACGATGCGATTGGGCAGGGTCAGGCGGCCCAGGGCCAGGGGCGTGAACAGGTCGGTATCGGTGGAAGGGGCGGATGACATGATTTCGTCCTTTCTGCGGTCGAGGATTGCGGGCAGGGCTCAGGCCAGGCTGGCTATATCGATCACGAAGCGGTAGCGCACATCGCTTTTCAGCATGCGCTCGAAGGCTTCGTTGATCTGCTGGATGGGGATGAGCTCCACGTCCGCGGCGACCCCATGCTCGGCGCAGAAATCCAGCATCTCCTGGGTCTCGCGGATGCCGCCGATGAGCGAGCCGGTCAGTTTCCGGCGTCGGAAGACCAGCGGGGCCGCCGCCAGGGGCGTCGGGTCGGGCAGGCCCACCAGTACCATGGTGCCGTCTCGCTTAAGCAGGTTGAGGTAGGCGTTGTAATCGTGCTGGGCGGAAACCGTATCAAGCAGGAAGTCGAAGCGGTTGGCGTTGTCACTGAAGGCTGCCGCGTCATGGGTGGCGATGAAGTCGTCGGCGCCCAGGGCCAGGGCATCGCCGCGCTTGCCCGGCGAGTGGCTGAGCACCGTGACCCGTGCGCCCATGGCCTTGGCCAACTTCACCCCCATGTGGCCGAGCCCGCCCAGGCCCACCACGCCCACCGCATCGCCCGCCTTCACCCCGAAATAGCGCAGGGGCGAATAGGTGGTGATGCCGGCGCAGAGCAAGGGCGCGGCGCGGTCCAGTGGGATGCCTGCTGGGATGCGCAGCACGAAATCCTGATCCACCGTGATGCGGGTGGCGTAGCCGCCGTAGGTCGGCGTCACGCCGTCCTGCTCGCGGCTGTTGTAGGTGAAGCTGGCGCCGCCCTCGCAGAATTGCTCCTCGCCCGCCTCGCAGGCCTCGCAACGGCGGCAGGAATCGACCATGCAGCCCACGCCCACCGTGTCGCCCGGACGCCAGCGAGTGACCTCCGAGCCCACTTGCGCCACCGTGCCGATGATCTCGTGGCCCGGCACCATGGGGAAGATGGAACCGCCCCATTCGTCGCGAGCCTGGTGGATGTCCGAATGGCAGACGCCGCAGTAGCGGATGTCGATGAGGACATCGCGCGGCCCGGGGTCCCGCCGCTCGATGGAATAGGGCGCGAGGGCGGATGTGGGGGTGGCGGCGGCGTAGGCGGGTGTGCTCAGCATGCGGGTTTCCTCCTGGATCGTTGAATCTTGGCAATCATCACACGGCGGGGCCGGGCGGCGACAACTCCTGCCATCGGAAACAGTCCGTGGAGTGGTCGTTGACCATGCCCACCGCTTGCATCAGGGCGTAGCAGATGGTGCTGCCGACGAATTTGAAGCCGCGCCGCTGCAGGTCCTTGCTGAGGGCGTCGGACTCGGCGCTGCGGGTGGGCGCTTCCCGGTAATCGGCCCAGGCGTTCTGGATGGGCTGGCCGTCCACGAAGCGCCAGAGATAGGCGTCCAGGCTGCCGAATTCATCGCGCAGCGTGAGGCAGGCGCGGGCATTGATCACCGCCGCCTGGACCTTAAGTCGGTTGCGCACGATGCCGGGGTCTTGCAGCAGGGATTCCACCTTGGCTTCGTCGTAGCCGGCTATGCGCTCGGCGTCGAAACCGTCGAACACCGCGCGGTAATGCGCGCGCTTGCGCAGGATGGTCAGCCAGGAAAGGCCCGCCTGGGCTCCTTCCAGGATGAGGAATTCGAACAGGCGGGTGTCGTCATGCTCGGGGCAGCCCCATTCCGCATCGTGATAGGCCCGCTCCTCGGCGGTTCGCACCGCCCAGGCGCAGCGCCGCAGGCCGTCACTCATGCCAAGGGCTCCACACCGGCGTCAGGTCGGAGGGCAGGGGCGGCAGGCGGCCCAGGCGCAGCCAGGGCTGTTCCGGACCGTGATAATCAGAGCCGGCGGAAGCCAGCAGGCCGAAGCGGCGCGCATGGCTGGCCGCGGCCTGAATGTCCTGCGGGTAACCTGCTCCGGCCACCACTTCCAGGGCGCCGCCGCCCATCTCCTTGAACTCGCCCAGGAGTCTTCGCATCCAGCTGGCGGTGAGTTTGTAGCGCTGAGGGTGGGCAACCACCGCCGTGCCGCCGGCTGAGTGGATCCAGGCGACCACCTGCTCCAGTTCGGCCCAGCGGGTCGACACATAGCCCGGTTTGCCCTGGGCCAGATAGCGATTGAACACATCGCTCACGGAGGCCGCCAGGCCCTGGGCGGCAATGACGCGGGCGAAATGGGTGCGGGTGACCATGCCCGAGGGAGTCAACGCCGCAGCGGCCTCGAAGGCGCCGGGTATGCCGTGCTTGTCCAACCTGCGCCCCATTTCCTCGGCGCGCTCATGGCGTAACGTGCGCAAGCCGGCGAGGCCCTGTTGCAGTAACGCGCCGGCCGGGTCGATGGCCAGTCCCACCACATGCACGGACTTTTCCATCCAGGTCGCGGAGATCTCCACCGCTGGGATCAGGCGGATGCCTGCCGCGTCCGCTGCGGCTTTGGCGTCCTCCAGACCCTCCGTGGTGTCGTGGTCGCTCAGGGCAATGTGGGTAACGCCGGCCGCAGCCGCCTCATGGACCAACTCGGAGGGGGTGAGCGAACCGTCTGATGCGGTGGAATGGGTGTGCAGGTCGTAGCTGGGTTCCATGGGGCTTGGCCGAATTGAACGGCGTCTCAGATTTGACCGCCGTAAAGGCGGGCATAGAGTCCGCCGCGTGCCATCAGCATATCATGATGGCCCTGCTCGCAGATGCGGCCGTCCTCGAACACGAAGGTGCGGTCCGCCTGGCGGATGGCGCTGAGCCGGTGGGCGACGATGAGGGTGGTGCGTTCGGCGAGGAACGAGGCCAGGGCTCGGTGCAGGCGCGCCTCGGTTTCGCTGTCCAGGGCCGAGGTGGACTCGTCCAGTATGACCACGCTGGGATTGGCCAGCACCATGCGCGCTATGGCCAGGCGCTGGCGCTGCCCCCCGGAGAGCCGCATGCCGGAGCGCCCCACCAGGGTGTCCAGGCCATCGGGAAATTTTTCCACGATATCCTTGAGTTGGGCGATGGCCAGGGCCTGCCACAGGGCGCTGTCGGGGAATTCGCGGCCCATTGCCAGGTTGGCGCGAATGCTGTCGTTGAACAGGGCCGGGTGCTGCAGCACCGTCACCACATGTTCGCGCACCACGTCCATGCCTGTTTCCGACAAGGGAACACCGTCGAAATAGATCATGCCGGCCGTGGGTGGATAGAGGCCGATGAGCGCTTGCACCAGGGTGGATTTGCCGCCGCCGCTGGCGCCGATCAGGGCCACCTTCTCCCCGGGACGGATGTCCATGGTGATGCCCTTCAGCACTTCATTGCCGTTGGGGTAGCTGAAATACAGATTGTCGATGAAGATGCCGACGGTGCGCTTGTGGGCGAAAGGATTGAAGGTGTGGGGAAAGCGCGGCTCCAGCTTGAGGTCGAGCAATTGGTTGATACGCTCCAGAGCGGCCCGCGCGCCGAAGTAGGCATACTGGATGCCCAGCACCTCCTGCACCGGCGCCATCATGAACCAGAGGTAGCCGAACACCGCCATCATCTGGCCAATGCTGAGGTTCGAATAAATGACCATGAACATGGCCAGAGCTCGGAACACATCGAAGCCGAAGAGGAACACCAGGCCGCTCAGGCGGCCGGCTGCATCGCTTTTCCAGGCATAGTCGATGGCGCTGCCGCGCACCGACTGGGCCGCCTCCATCAGGCGCCCCAGATAGTGTTTCTCGCGGTTGCTGGCACGGATCTGGTGTATGGCGTCCAGGGTTTCCGTAAGCGCCGCCTGGAACGCGCCAATGGCGTTGTTTTCCCTCTTTTTCAGGTGCTTGACCTGCTTGCCCAGCACCCCGGTGAAATAGATCACCACCGGATTGAGCAGCAGGATGAACAGGCCCAGTTGCCAGTGCATCCACAGCAGGATGGCCGCCGTACCGACGATGGAGAGGACGGCCACCAATAGGCGCGAGACGGTGCTGCCGATGAACGCATCCAGGGTGTCCAGGTCCGTCACCAGGTGGGACACCACCTTGCCGCTGCCCAGGGTTTCGTATTCCGCCATGGAAATGGACTGCAGGCGGTTCACCAGGGTGGCGCGGATGCGATAGATCAGGTCCTTGGAAATGACGGTGAACTGGCGCGTCTGCCAGACGTTGAGCACAAGAGCAGCGGTGCGCAGCAGCAGGGTGAGCAGCAGCACCACACCAATGTACACGGCCGGATCATGGGAGTGGGGGCCGGGGGGGATGACGCGGTCCACGCTGCGCACCACGACGCCGGGTTTGGCCAGCAGCACCTCGTCCACCAGCAGGGGCATCAACAGCGGTACCGGCACGCTGGCCAGGGCCGCGGCGATGGCGATGCAGTGGGAGCGGATCAGGCGGCGACGGTGCTCGAGCGCCACCCGGACGACAAACGCCCAGCCAAAGCGCACGCAAGGCCCTTCTCGTGCGGATAACATCCGGCCTGCTAGCGCATCGTGCAACGGGCTCGACAAGGCTCGCCTATGAGGGGGTTGAAAATCCGACAGCAGTCTGGATGCACACTCGGAAAAGCATGGCTTCCTTTTTGGGGTGAATGCAGGGCGCACAATTTAGCAAGCGATCGGCGCCCTGAAAACCGTTCTCGTCTGTCTTGGTGGCGTTTTGCCGGGAATTTCCGAATAGGGCCCGTAGGCTGGCATTCGGAGGGGTAACAAAATTCACTACTGAATTTATTTTTTTCCTGAGCGATAATACCGGCCTTTGTAAAATCGGTTCGGGATCAAAAAATAATAATGAAGCAGAAGCAGCACAGCTTTACCCGGGAGGAACTGCTCCAGTGCGGTCGCGGAGAAATGTTCGGGCCGGGCAACGCCGAATTGCCGCTCCCCCCCATGCTGATGTTTGACCGGATCACGCATATTGATTCCGAGGGCGGCGCTCACGACAAGGGCCAGATCACGGCGGAACTCGATATCCATCCAGGGCTGTGGTTCTTTGACTGCCACTTCCAGAACGATCCGGTGATGCCCGGCTGCCTCGGCCTCGATGCCATGTGGCAGATGGTCGGATTTTACCTGGGCTGGATGGGCGGGCCGGGGCGCGGCCGGGCGCTGGGCGTGGGCGAGGTCAAGTTTCGCGGGCAGGTGCTGCCCCACCACAAACTGGTAACTTACCGCATCCATCTCAAGCGCGTGATCCTGCGCAAGCTGGTCATGGGCATCGCCGATGCCGAGATGGAATGCGATGGTAAGGTGATATACGAGGCTACCGACCTGCGGGTTGGCCTTTTCACTTCCACAGACGATTTCTGAGGGAGTTCGAGATGACAAAACGTGTTGTTGTAACTGGCATCGGGGTCGTTTCCAGCATCGGTAACAACCGGGCCGAGGTGACTGCCGCGCTGCGCGATGGCAAGTCGGGACTCGCCTTGAGCGAGGAATACCGCGACCTCAACTTCCGCAGCCATGTGTACGGACCTCTGCGCCTGGACCCGGATGAACTGATCGACCGCAAGGTGCGCCGCTTCATGGGCGATGGTGCGGCCTATAACTACCTGGCCATGCAGGAAGCCATCGCTGACGCGGGGCTGGAGGCGGGCGAGGTGTCCAACCCGCGCAGCGGCCTGATAATGGGCTCGGGAGGTCCCTCGACCTCCAACATGCTGCTGGCCTGGGACAGCTTCCGCGAGAAAGGCGTGAAGAAGGTGGGGCCCTATATGGTGCCGCGTTCCATGTCCAATACCAATTCGGCCTGCCTGGCGACGCCCTTCAAGATCCAGGGGGTGAACTACTCCATCAGTTCCGCCTGCGCCACCAGCGCGCACTGCGTGGGCAACGCCGCGGAGCTGATCCAGTTGGGCAAGCAGGACATCATTTTCGCCGGCGGCGGCGAGGAACTGCACTGGACCCTGAGCGTGCTGTTCGACGCCATGGGTGCCTTGTCGTCCAAGTACAACGATACCCCCGAGACGGCCTCCAGGCCCTACGACGTTACCCGTGACGGTTTCGTCATCTCCGGTGGCGGCGGCGTGCTGGTGATGGAAGAGTTGGAGCATGCGAAAGCGCGCGGCGCCAAGATCTACGGCGAGCTGGTGGGCTACGGCGCCACCTCCGACGGCTACGACATGGTGCAGCCCTCCGGCGAGGGCGCGGTGCGCTGCATGCAGCAGGCCATGGCGGGGTTGAATGCTCCCATCGACTACATCAATGCCCATGGCACCAGCACCCCGGTGGGCGACATCCGGGAGTTGGAGGCGGTGAAGGCCGTTTTCGGCGACAAGGTGCCGCCCATCGCGTCCACCAAGTCTCTGTCCGGCCACGCCCTGGGCGCGGCGGGCGTGCACGAGGCAATCTACTCGTTGATCATGATGGAGGATGACTTCATCAGTGCCTCCGCCAACATCACCGAACTCGATCCCGGCGCCGAAGGGGTGCCCGTGGTGCGCCAGCGCATCGACAACGCCGGTCTGCAGACGGTGATGTCCAACAGCTTCGGCTTCGGCGGCACCAACGCGACCCTGATCTTCAGCCGCTACCGCGCTTGAATCTGGGCGTTCATGAGTTCGACTCCGCGCGCCGCGCCTGAGGCGGTTCAGGAACCAGCGCCGGAGTTTCCCGTCACGATTGCCCGGCGCGCCCCGCGGTCCGGCGGCGAACCGGGACGGCCGCAAGGCGCGGGCGCGCAGCTGTCGGAAAAGCAGCGCTACGAATTCAACAAATGCCACAAGCGCCTGCGGCGTCTGGTTGGAGAGGCTATCGCCGACTACCGGATGATCGAGGACGGCGACAAGGTGATGGTCTGCCTGTCCGGGGGGAAGGATTCCTACACTTTGCTGGACATCCTGCTCAGCCTTCGGCTCAACGCACCCATCCACTTCGATATCGTCGCCGTCAACCTGGACCAGAAGCAACCCGGATTCCCGGCCCAGGTCCTGCCAGAATATCTTGAAGGCCTGGGCATTCCCTACCACGTCATCGAGCAGGACACCTACAGTATCGTCAAGCGGGTGGTCCCGGAAGGCAAGACCACCTGCGGGCTTTGCTCGCGCCTGCGCCGGGGGCTCCTGTACCGCTACGCGGGGGAGAACGGGGTCACCAAGATCGCCCTGGGCCATCACCGGGACGACATCCTGGAGACGTTCTTTCTCAACCTGTTCTACGGCGGAACCCTCAAGGCCATGCCTCCCAAGCTGCTGAGCGACGACCGCCGCCACATCGTCATCCGGCCTCTCGCTTATTGCAAGGAGAAGGACATCGAAGCCTACGCGCGGGTGCGCGACTTTCCCATCATTCCCTGCAATCTGTGCGGCTCTCAGGCGAACCTGCAGCGCCAGGCCATGAAGGAGATGATGAAGGGCTGGCAAAAGCAGCATCCGGGGCGGCTGGAAACCATCTTCACCGCTCTGCAGAACGTGGCGCCGTCTCAACTGGCGGACACTAAACTATTCGACTTCTCCGACCTGGAGGCTCTGCGGGACGCTTCCGAACGAGCTGCCTCGTCCCCGGACGGTCTGGATATTCTGACGCTCTGAGCCGGGAGCCAGCTTAACTTGCAAGCACCTGATCCGACGCATGTCGGGGTTGTTTCTGCCCGACACTTCTTCAAACTCCGACTATACTTCGTGCGTTGATATGGCGAGGCGGACTCAGCTCCGCTTCCCGAACCAATCGCTCAGCCAGGCGCGGCCCTGCAGGGCGGCTCCACGGCTGCACAACAGTGTGTCCGGCTCCTCGACAAACCTCCATCTACAGGCCTTAGCTGGATCTGCCCAAGCGTTTTCCAGGCTTCGCGCAGCGGCATCGGCCCCAGGCGGCGCGACAGGCGCGGACCTTAAACATTATGAGAGGTGGGTTATGTACTGGCATTCATTCTTCGGGCGCGCCCGGCTTATGGGTCTGGCTGCGCTGCTACTGGTTTCGGCTTCCAGCCATGCCACGGTCTTGACCGTCCCCTATCATGCCCAGGAAAACGATCAATGGTGTTGGGCCGGCGTCAGCCAGATGTCGCTGGAATATTTCGGCAAGAGCGCGACGCAGCCGGACCTGGCGAACTTCGGCACCGGCGGCGTCAACACCTGGAACTACCTGACCGGGTCGTATGCGGCTTCGGGTGGCGAACCGGCCAAGAAAGGCATCGACCTCATCCTCAAGAATTTCGGGGATGTCGGTTCCACACTGTTCAACCGTGCCTTGACCACCGCTGAACTCAAGACTGAAATCGAGGGTTCACGCCCGGCGATCGCCCGACTGGGCTGGTACAGCGCGGCGGGTGCGGCTCTGGGAGGGCATTTCATCGTGCTCAGGGGCTACGACGAGGCAACCAGCAGCGTTTCCATCAACGATCCCTGGCCCGATACCGGGCAGATCCTGAAAGACTATACCAGCCTGGCGGGAGGGGCGGCGGGAACCTATTCGGATGGCGCGGCCCATAAGTGGACCCACACCCTCACCCTGTCGGCCTCTTTGGACGTGGTATTTCTCATCGATTCCACCGGCAGCATGGGCGGCGAGATCGATGACGTGAAAGTCAATGCCACGGCCCTGATGGATAATCTGACCACGAAGTTCAAGGATTACCGAATCGCCGTGGGCGATTACCGGGACAACCCGGACGACGACCATGGCGAACTGTCGGACTGGATTTTGACGGTGCGGTCCGGTTTCACCACCGATGTGGCGGCCGCCAAGTCGGCATTGAGCGAGATATTCGCCGGTGGTGGCATGGATACGGAGGAAGCGGTCTACTCCGCCCTTTACCGTACCGTGGCCGGCACCGAATATGGGGGCTGGCGTGACTCGCCGACGCAACGCCTGATCATCATCATGGGTGATGCGCCCGGCCACTACCCGGCGGAGCCCTGGTCCGGCGGCCACTCCCAGGGGGAGGTCATCGCCCAGGCCGTTGCCTCGAAGGTGACGATTCAGGCCCTGCTCTCCGGGTTCGATTCCAGCGCCGAGACGGATTTCACCAGCCTTGCGGCTGGCTCCGGGGGCGCCTTGTGGAAAATCGAGGACGCGTCCCAGACCGCCGATGTGATGAGGCAGGTGATCGATACGGTTGCGGCGGATACCCGATTCCCGCGTGACAGCGTCGCCGATTTCAAGCCGACCTTCGTCTTCAAGCCGCTGGGCGAGGGCATGGCCAACTCCCCCAAGAAGATCTACCTGGAACTGCAACTGCAGAAAAAGGGCAAATTCAAGACCGTCAAGCGTGTCACGTTGCCGCCGACGGCGGAGCAATGGACCCCACCGGCGGAACTCGCAAAGGGTGTGTACCAATGGCGGCTGGGCTTCCTGAGCAGTGCGTCGAAAGTGCTCGCGCCGGATGGATCGGTACTCAAGACGGTGAAAGGAGGTACGCGCTTTGAGGACACCTTCCAGCAGTTCGAAAGGACCGATGTGGAACCGGGATTTGCTGAACAGATCGATCCGTCCAGCAGCTTCACGCCGTCGGCTTCCCAGGTGACCTACCAATGGAGCAAGGCTTCCAATGCCAGCAAATATGCCCTGGCCATCTACCAGACCAAGAATGGAAAGAGCAAGCTCTGGCGCAAGCTGATCGTCAAGGCGCCTAAGGGCGATCCCGCGATCATCACCAAAACCATCAAGGGACACAGTACCGCGGCCAGTTACTTCTGGAGCGTGGAGGCTCTTAATTTCGACCATCCGAAGCCGTCCACACTGACATTCCCTTGATCACTTGAGGTAGGCATCGGCGCCCGGGCTGGCCCGTTGTGGCGGTCGCGGGCGCCTGACGGGAAGCGCTGAATTCATCCATACTGGATTGCTCAGCAGCACGCTGCCGGAAGACGCGGCCTCCCCGGCCGTTTGCAAAAGGATCAGCTAAAGGCTCTGGTTATATTGCTACATCCTTGTATCACGGAAAGCGCCTACGCTATCGGCGCTTCCTCAAGCACAGGAGAAGTTTGATGCACCCAGATAACGAGAATCCGAGAGCGGGCATCGTGCTCGGACTTGTCATGATCGCCGGTCTCGTTTTGATGGCGACACAGTTGTGGGATGCCAGGGATTTCGGCTTGCCACCGCGTCTACAAGGCGGCAATGCGTCGGATCAAACCTTCGGAGCCGGCGTGCCCAATCCATTGCAGTCGAGCGCCGCGCTGCGGACGAGTCTGCCTGAAACCGCCGCCAGGCCCGGCGATGGCAAATACTCCGAGACCACCGCCACGGAGGCTGAAGGCTGGGCGGAAGCTGCGGAAGAGGGTGGCGCTCGGGTGCCGGATCGGGCTTCCGAGGCAAGCGCCAGCTACAAAGGCGCACGGACGGGGGCAATGGAGCCATTTTTGGAAGAGGAGCCTGCTTACAATCGGAACGCCGGCCAGCAGGGTGCGGTCAAGATTCCCCTGCGCGCCGATCCGGGTATCCAATTCCTGAGACGAGGCGAAGGCGAGCCTGACATGAACCTTACTGCGATGCCCGGCGACGCCTTGGAAGAGGCTTACCGGAAGCTGGGCTCCGCGGAGGAAAGGGAGGCCTTCCTGGCCGAACTGACCGCGACCGAAAGGCAGCAACTGCCAAAGATCCTGGAGTCCTTGTTCCGAGCCGAGCGCGACCCCGTGCTCAAGGAATCCATTCTGTCTGCAGCGACGGCGGCCAGCGCGACAGATCAGGTGCGAGGACTGCTGGTGGCGGCCCTGGATACGCAGCAGGCGGTCGACGTGCGTCTCGCCGCGCTTTACTATGCCAGCGACCTGGCGCCTGATCTGGTAAGGCGCTATGTGAACGATGCGAATCTGGATGTTCGCGAGGAGGCGAGAAACCTCGCGGAAACTGAAGGCAAACCGTGAGGGTCCGGGGATGAATATGTCGCGATGCTTGGCGCTGGCGATAGGCTTGGGTTGCTTCGGCGTGCTGCAGGAGGCTGTGTCCGCGCCCGCCCCGGAAGTCCGGTTGGTTGCGGAGAAGCAGTCAGTGGTCAAGGCAGCACAGGATCTCCTTCACAAATTTTGGCCCAGTCTGCAGAAGGACCGGGCCAGCTACGGTCTGACGGCGGCTGACGGGCTGGACACCCTGAGCTTTGGCGATCCGGTGGAATTGCGGGGCGTCCGTGATGACAGCCTGCGCGCCTATATTCCGGGCGGTGCGGCGTCCGTGGCCAAGCTCAGCGAACCAACCCATCAGTGGTATGTGCCTCTGGTGGCCCAAGGCGCCTACCGCGCCTTTATCGAAGTTCAGGATCTCGGGCAGGGCCAGTGGCAGGGCTCGGGAATCGGCTGGGTACCTCTAGCGCAGAAGTGGCAGGCCATAGCCCGTCGTTGGCCCGCGGTTGAAGGGTCGGGGCCGGTGCTGCTGATCTTTTTCTCCCAGCCCGGCTATTACGTGGCCGTTCCTTCTGTGCGGCCGGAAAACTTGACTCCCTTGTCATCCCTCAAGTTGAATCCGGACGGAACCTTGCCGCCCAGCTTCAAACTGGAGCCTGCGGCGGGAATCATCGAGCGACTGAAGGCGGCCGCAGCAGCGCAGCCGCCAATGTGAGGTTTCGCCGCTGGCGCGTCAGCCGCCTTTGGCAGGCTGCGGCACTAAACCAGCAGCATCCCGGACAGGGCGGCGCACTCCGTCAGTTCCACCAAGGCCCCCGCGGTGTCGCCAGTGGTGCCGCCGATACGCCGTATCAGCATCCACCGCAGCCCGGCGAAAGTCACCGTTGCCACGAGCAAGCCAGCTAGCGCAGGCCAGCCCGCCAACAGAGCCGCGGCGGTGGCCACCGCCCCCAGCACCCACAAGGCTAGACGCCGCGGAAGTTCGCGCGCCAAGGCCTCGCCCAAACCGCCCGGACGGACGTAGGGCGTGCTCAGCAATAGCAGGACCACCGCGCTTCGGCCCAGTACTGGCGCGAGGATGACCGGCGCGAGAGATCCGCGTCCGACGGCCAGGTCCAGTGCCGCGAACTTGAGCAGCAGCACCAACATCAGCGCCACAGCGCCTACGGGACCGCAGCGCGGATCTTTCATGATGGCCAGGCTGCGTTCCGGATCGCCCGCCCCGCCGGCCCAGGCATCGGCGCTGTCCGCCAGGCCATCCAGGTGGAATGCGCCAGTGAGCGAGATCCAGGCGACGAGCAGCAGCGCCGCCGGCAAGGCGCCGGTGTTCGACGGCAAGGCCAGCGCCAGACCGGCCAGGAGCAGGCCGAGCAGGAGACCGACCAACGGATAGTACAGCAGCGAGCGCCCCCACTCCTGTGCCGAGGGCGGCTGGCGCAACGGCACGGGCAGGCGGGTCAGGAACTGCAGCGCGATCAGAAAAGGACGCAATTCCCATCCACTTAATGAGCTTCCCGAGCCAATTTTTCGAGTTCTTCCGCCTCTTCCTTGTGATCGCGCAGCCAAAGCCTGCGCTGTTCACGGATGGTGGTCAGGTGTGACTCAAGATTAGTAACGTCCAATGACACGCCAAAATCAGCAGGAACTGGAGTCGATGAAAACCTGGTTCCAAAAATTCGGTCAAGGACCATATCACCCACCGCCTTAGTGTAGTGGCTGGTTTCCCAATATCCGAACACCGGTGTAGTACTGTCACCGGCTGGAGGAAACTTTTCTGTGGTTATCGAGTTATAACCTGAAAAATCCCAGATGGGGAATGGGGGGCTCCCGGAAGCCTCAGCGGTGTCCCGATTCAGTTCAACGATCCGGCGTTTCCATTCCTCCCATTGATCCCATAATTTTGAGTAATAGATGGCCTCCCACTGCCAGGCGTGCGAGGGCGAAATCAACAGGCGTAGATCCACACCGCGCTCGTGTGCGCGTTCGAGCAAGGCCCGAATGGCCTTCATGGGATCTCTGGTCGGGTTCGCGAAACTGAATTCACGTGACGGCTTTGGCCTATAGAGGCTATTCAGGTGCAACAGGAACGAATTCCGAGCATCTGCCCGAAGGTTTTCCTTGATTGATGACGCGCAGCGAAATCCATCCTCGCGCCATGCTTTGTCGGAATTGCATGGATCGCTAACGGGATGGCGGCGGTTCTCGATGATGGTTTCGAAGGAAGCGCGTAAAACGTTCATACTGATCAATCGGCTCCAACTGGCTGGTCTGGGGACGTTCATCGAATCGGGGGGAGTTCTCAGGACCACATTCGCGGCAACGAAATCGAGCCCAATCACTGCTTTGCGTGCACCTCGCCGCGTAGTTACGTCGAATAGGTTGAAGCTCTCTTCCGGTGGTTGCCCATCGATCGCCAGATTGGCAGTCCTAAGTCCGCGGAATGCGGGATGCTGCGGATCCAAACCGCGGTCACTACGCGACGTACCAAGTATGATTGCATCCCATGCTTTTATTACCGCCAGGTTGTGCTCGAACTCTCGCTCGTGATTGCCAATACTGGGCTTCAAGACCGACAGGCCGGGGTACCGGTGCGTTCCCCAAAGCGCCCATGGATCGATTAGGCTGTTGATCGCCGCGACACACATAAGAATGGCCGCTGCCACGCAAGCAACTGTCAGTAGATACCGTTTCATCAGAATTGGAAGTACAAAAACTCGGAGACTCTGGATAGATTCGTCAACGACAATGCGAAGAGAACGCCCATAGCAACAGCCACCGTGCGTGTCGGGTTTGGCAAGAGGACCATCACGCTAGAAGCCTGCAAACCGACGAGTTGCTGGCTATTGGGCATAAACCAGACGATACACGCTGAAAGTCCAATCATGCCGAATGTCCAAGCTGAATCAAAATGCGCTTCCGGCAATTCAGAAAACAACCCCGAGAAGTGTATTTGCGGCCCAAGGTTGGAAGCAAAACCGGCATAAGCCGATAGCCACTTTGGCAGGGATAGGCCGTTGAATCCAAACATTCCGGCAATCATGCGATGAGCTGTCGAGAAATCCGCCGAGCGAAAATAGACCCAGCCGATGACCACGAGTATAAACGTTAAGGCCAGCGTCCATATCTGGTGAAGTCGATTTCTAGGCGATTTCGCTTCTCCCGTTCCTTGCCACCGCCACCATGCGTGATTGATCACCAGGAGTGCTCCGTGAAACCCACCCCATGCGACAAATGTCCAATTTGCACCATGCCATAAGCCACCCAGAAGCATAGTCACAAGGAGGTTTACATTTCTCCGAAGCTCACCCAAGCGGTTTCCACCCAGAGGTATATATACGTAGTCCCGGAGAAAACGCGACAACGTCATGTGCCAACGCCGCCAGAAGTCCACGATGTTTACTGCTTTATAAGGGGAGTCAAAGTTCAGCGGCAGGCGTACTCCGAACATCAACGATAGCCCGACAGCCATGTCGGAATAGCCAGAAAAATCGAAATAGAGCTGGAATGTATAGCTCAAAGCGCCGACCCACGCGGCAATCACTCCTGGGTCGACCCCTGTCGCGGCCGCATTGAATACAGCATTGGCATCCCCAGCCAAGGTATCAGCGAGTAGAACCTTTTTTGCCAACCCGATGATGAAAAGCGTGGCGCCGGTACCAAGATTGTTCCAATCGAGTCGGTAAGTTTGTGCTTGCTCGAATTGCGGCATCATTTCTTTATGGTGCAGCACCGGACCAGCAATCAAATGTGGAAACCAGGTAACAAATAGCAAATAGTGGCTGGGATTGAATTCGCGGCTCATACCGCGGTAGGTATCCACCAGAAAAGCAATCTGGGTGAAAGTGAAAAATGAAATTCCCAAGGGTAAGGCGATGGTCTCAAGACGGATATCGGTATCGGCTAATGTGTTGATCGAGTCAACAAAAAAATTCATGTACTTGAAATAAACAAGTGCTGCCAGATTAATGGCAATCGCCCACACTAGTAGCCGCTGACGCCGACTCTGCCTCGATTCCTTGGCAATATGGCTTGCCATCAGGAAGTTGCATGTTATTGATGCTAGAAGCAATACAACGAATTCCGGCTTCCAGTAGGCGTAGAATGCCACAGAAGCAAGCCCCAACCAGACCGAAGCCAGAGAGCGACTTATCCTGGCCAAGCCGAAGAACCCCAAAAATACGATCGGAAGGAAAGCAAAAATGAAAGGGAAGGAGTTGAAAAGCATTTTTACAAATCTCCGCTGCCGGGCAGTATTTCATGGTATTTGCATCAAACAATAGCTTGAATTCCGAGTAACCTTTCCCTTTTGGGAGCGTTGCCGCGGGCCAAGAGGCCTGGATTCTTCATGGCACGATTGGATTCAGGCATCCGCGGATTTCTCCGCCGTCTTCACCTGTCCCAAGTTCACTCCGAGCCAGTTTGCTCGGGATGCCGTTGCCGGAAAGGCGCGGACGTTTGCTCTCCATCTTGGCCATGGCGGGTTATGCTGTCAACGCATCCGACTTGCCTCGAATGGCGCGGGGCAGGTCGGCCATGCGCGACCTAACCTAGGTCTGGCTGCAGCCTGGTATTGGATTATCTCGCGTACCTCAGCGCAAAAAACCGGCGAGCCTTCCGGGTTTGATCTTGAAGCTGAATTTAAGGCCGGCCCGGGTCGCGCTGAACTTTAGTGAAGCGCCGCCCCCGCCAAGAAGCGCGAACGGCGCTGTGGCGGGATCAGCGTTTGCGGCTCAGGGTCGAGGGCACGCAGACTTCGGTTTCCTTGATGGTTTCTACGGAGCCAGAGCCCAACTGATTGACGGTGGATAGGGTCACCGTGCTGTGCTTGGGCTGCTTCTTCAAAGGCACGGCGGCGAAGCATAGCAGGTGAGCGTCGGGCACCTTGGTCGCCTGGCCGTCACGCGCAGCCGGCGTGCACAGACGCTTGGGCTGCTTGATCCGGAAGTGCTTGCTGATGCCTTCGCTGGCAATCGTCTTTTTCAGTGCCTTGAATTTGGCCGGCTTGATCAATTGCGCCGAGTAGCAGGCCAGCGGATCCTGAATGCCTTGGGATTCCAGAACCGGTGTCTCGGCTGGACCGGTCGCGCTGGTGCCCGTCGGCATCAACACGCTGTCCGCCCGTTTCGTCTTGATGTTCCAGACGCCGAATTCGTTTTTTACCTCCCAACGGCGCCGTGCGGCCTTCGGCTTGCGCACCAGCTGGTAACGTTCCAGCGCGAGATTGGGGCTATGAATTTCCGTGCCATCGATGCTTGCGGGAAATGCCAGGGATAACGGCTTGCCGATGACGAAGCGGCCGGGTTTGCCGACGGCGTCGCTCAGCTCCAGGTGCGTAATCGTGTTCGGCGCACTACCGGACGCCGGACGAGCCTTGAAGCTCAGATAATGGTCGGGTTCCTGGTTGGATGGTGCAAGATTGGAGAAGGTAAAGCTGAGGTCGTTGAAACCCTCGCCAGGACATTCCGGCAACCCGGCCAGATCTTCGAATTCAACCAGGGCAGCGCCTTCTGCCGTGCCGGTGACGCGGGCGTGAGGCAGGCCATCGGGGTTAGAATTCGCCGAACCGGTATAGAAATCCTGGTCGGTGTTGGTCACATGTAGCCTGAACACCAATTCGGTTCCCGCCTTGAAGAAACCCAGATTGACCGAGGAACCCGGCGTCGAAGTGAAGTTATTGAAAATGACGCCTGAGAAGGCGCCGTCAGGGGATTGCAGGAAGAGATCGTTGTTGAAGTCGGTGCCCTTGCTCTTGCCATTGAAGGTGGCGATGACATTCCCGTCCTCCTTGACGATCAGGGGAGTTCCGGTGGTCGGGCATTCCGCGAGCGCCTGCCGTTCCAGTCCAGAGAGAAGAAAAGCGACGGCAAGGGCGGCCAGTCTGGGTGTGTTCATGGTGTGCTCCGGTGGGTTGTCAGTTGTGCCAGTTGACGGTTTTTCTGTACCGGAGCAAACGCAGTGCCAAGGAAAAAAACTTATATTTATCGTATCGTTATGGATTGAATGGGCTTGAATTCCGCCAGTTCTGTAAAAAGTTCCGACAACGCATGAGGCGCACGGCAGGCCTGGGTGAATTGCCCTGATTTCTTCCGTGCTGACTCAGTTCACCCAAAGGCCCCGTGCCTTTCCCTCGCCTCGGCATCTTCACGCCACTGCCCGTCGGCGCCAGGGCGCAGCTCATGCAGTGACGCGTGCGGTACTTCGATCTCCAGCAAGCGTTGCGGCGGCCAGTCACGCAGGTGCCAGAGCAGCACGCGGATGACACCGCCGTGGGTGACCACCAGCGGCCTTTGACCGAACTCGCCGCCACATAGATCCGCGAAGGCGGCCAGCACCCGGTCGCAAAATACCTGGAGTGACTCGCCTCCCGGCGGAGGGTATTGAAACGGGTCTGCGAAGAAACGGGAGACCGCTATAGGGTCTTCCGCCGTGAGTTCCGCGTAGCGGCGCCCTTCCCACTCACCGAAATGCAACTCCTGCAGCCGCGCATCTTGGCGTAGTGGAACACCACTCCCTTCCGCTAATTCCCGGGCGAATTCGGCACAGCGGCGCAGGGGCGAGGCAACCACCCGGTCGCATTGAATGCCGGCTACAGCCGCGCGCATCTGCCGCCAGCCCAGGTCGGTGAGCGGATCATCCTGGCTGCCACGCAACTTGGGCCCACCCGTCACGTCGCCGTGGCGCAGCAGTTGGATGCGGGTCGCGCTCACGGGGATTGGTTTGCCACGCCCGCTTCTTCGAAGGTGGCCATGTAGCGGTGCAGGCTGCAGGCCAGGCGCAACAGTGGCAAGGCGACGGCGGCGCCGCTGCCCTCGCCCAGGCGCATGCCCAGATCGAGCAGGGGCTCGCCTTCCAGCGCGCTCAGCAGGCGGGCATGGCCGGGCTCGCCGGAACGGTGCGCGAACAGCAGCCAGTCCCGGGTACCCGGGCAGAGCCGCTCCGCGGCCAGGGCCGAGGCGGTGCAGATGAAACCGTCCACCAGCACGGGCAAACCCATCTGGGCGCAGGCGATAAAGGCGCCGGCAAGCGCCGCGATTTCGAAGCCGCCCAGACGGCGCAGCGCTTCCCGGGGCTGCTGCACATGCGCCTGATGCAAGCTGAGCGCGCGGCGGATGACCTCCCGCTTGTGCGCCACGCCCTGCGCGTTCAAGCCGGTGCCGGCCCCTGCGAGCGCGTCCGGCGCCTCGTCCAGCAGGGCCGCGGCCAGGGCCGTGGCGGCGGTGGTGTTGCCGATGCCCATCTCTCCACCGATGAACAATTGCATGCCGCCTCCATGCGCGCGTTGCGCCGCCTCTCTTCCTGCTTCCAGGGCACGCTCCAACTGCTCTTCGGTCATCGCGGCGGCGCAGGTGAAGTTGGCGGTGCCGCGACCCAGGTCGAGATTAAGGACGCCGGGCGTGTCCACCGGCGTGGCCGTGCCCAGGTTGATGAGCTCAAGGCTTACGCCCTGTTCCCGCGCCAGCACCGACACCGCCGACTGGCCGCCCGCGAAGCTTCCCAGCATGGCCACCGTGACCGATTGCGGAAAGGCGGATATCCCTTCGGCGACTACGCCATGGTCGCCCGCGAACAGGCAGATGCCGACGCGGTCCACGGCGGGCAGCGCCGTACGTTGAAGGCCCGCCAACTGGATGGCCAGGTCTTCCAGACGGCCCAAGGCCCCGGGCGGCTTGATGAGCTGGGCTTGGCGCGCCCGGGCAAGGCCTTCGCAGGCGCGGTCGATGCCAGCCGGCGGCGCGGACAGCCAATCAGGGGCTGGAGTCACGTGTTACCTCCTTTAACCAGCAAGGGAAGGCCCGCCACCATCAGGGTCACGCGGTCGCACTGAGCCGCCAGCGCCTGGTGCAGCGCACCGGCCTCGTCGCAATAGCGCCGGCTGAATTCGCCCATGGGCATGACGCCCATATTGGTCTCGTTGCCGATGAGCAGGATGCGGCCCGGGAGCTTGGGCAATGTGTCCAGCAGCGCCGTCTTCTCCCGCGCCAGCCGGGCCTGGCCGTCCTCGCACAGCAGTTGGGTCAGCCACAGGGTCAGGCAATCGACGATCAGGCAGCGGGTGGTTGCGGCGTGGGCCGACAAAGCGCTCGCCAGCGCCAGCGGTTCTTCCACCAGCCGCCAATGGGCGGGGCGGCGTGCGCGGTGCGCGGCGATACGGGCCCGCATTTCTGCATCGCCTGGCCGGGCGGTGGCCAGGTAGATGACCTCCAGCCCGCTGTCCCTCGCCAAGGATTCGGCATGCCGGCTCTTGCCGGAGCGCACGCCGCCCAGGATCAGTGCCTTCACCAGTGCCGTCCCAGGCAGGCGCCAAGCCTGGCGATATCCAGGTTCGCGGCCACGGCATCCGCCAGGCGGTCGATCTGCGCCTCCCGCAGGGCGCGGTAGTCGGGCGAGCGTCCCTCGGTCAGTCCCGCCCAGCGCAGGATGGCGTCGGTGGCGCCGGAAGACTCGAACAGACCGTGCACATAGGTGCCCATGATCTGGCCGTCGGCGGAAACCGCCCCGTCGTGCGCGCCGCTTGCCAACTTGGCGAACGGCTGGTCCAGCGCCGGACCGGCGCTGATGCCGGCGTGAATCTCGTAGCCCGCCAAATCGGCATCGGTCCAGGCCAGATGGCCTGCCACATTGCGCAGCTGCTTTTGGGGCGCCAGGCTTGTCGCGAAGTCCAGCCAGCCCAATCCGGGATACGTGCCGGGCATCCCTTCGAGGCCAAGGCGGTCGGCGATCTCGCGGCCCAACATCTGAAAGCCGCCGCAGATGCCGAGCAGCTTGCCGCCGTAACGCAGATGGCGCTGCAGGTACTCGACGAAACCCTGCTCGCGCAGAAATGCCAGGTCGGCGGCAACCGCCTTGGAGCCCGGCAGGATCACCAGATCCGCGGGTGGAAGGTTTTTCCCGGGCGCGATGAAGCGCAGATCCACCTGGGGATGCAGGCGCAGCGGGTCGAAGTCGGTATGGTTGCTGATGCGCGGCATGACTGGCACCGCCACCCGCAGACAGCCGGCGTGTTTGTCGGACTGGGTGACTTCGATGGAATCTTCCGCTTCCAGGTGCAGGCCGTGCAAATAAGGCAGCACTCCGAGCACCGGCCGGCCCGTTTTCTGCTCCAGCCAGTCCAGCCCCGGTTGCAGCAGGGCCTGATCGCCGCGGAAGCGGTTGATGACAAAGCCTTGGACGCGGGCGCGTTCGCTCTCTGACAGCAGCGCTAGGGTTCCCACCAGATGCGCGAACACGCCGCCGCGGTCGATGTCGGCGATGAGGATGACCGGGCAGTCCACGGCTTCGGCAAAGCCCATGTTGGCAATGTCGCCTTCACGCAGGTTGATCTCGGCGGGAGAACCCGCGCCCTCGGCGATGATGAGGCCGTACTGCTGGCAGAGGCGCGCGTGGGACTGCAATACCGCGTCGCGGGCCACCGGCTTGTAGGCGTGGTAGTTGGCGGCGTCCAGGTTGCCGATGGCCTGCCCGTGCACGATGACCTGGGCGCCGGTGTCGGTATTGGGCTTGAGCAGAACGGGGTTCATGTCGGTATGCGGCTCCAGGCCCGCCGCCAGCGCCTGAACCGCCTGGGCCCGGCCAATCTCGCCGCCGTCGGCGGTGACTGCGCTGTTCAGCGCCATATTCTGCGGCTTGAAGGGAGCCACCCGTTCGCCGCGCCGCGCCAAGGCACGGCACAGGCCGGTGACCAGGGTGCTCTTGCCTGCGTCGGACGTGGTGCCCTGCACCATCAGCGTCCGACAGGCGACGGCCGCGGATGGGCGTGAAACCGGGTCTGGAGCGATAGAGTGGGAGGGCACGGGTCTCGTCAGGGCGACGTCGCTTGTGTCCGGGCGGCGGCAATCTCGGCGCGCAATTCTGCAAGCTTCTGCTGGACGGCGGGCGAGGCCAACAGCTCCTGCGCTACCCGTTGTCCCAGCACCCGGCCTGCCAGAACGTCGCTGGGATGATGCACGCCAGCCACCACGCGGTGCCAGCCGATGCCGCGGCCCGTGCGCAGGATCTCCGCCTTGCGCTCGGGTATCAGTTCCGCCAGCAGGATCGCGTATTCCGTGCCGCCAGCTGAATGGCCACTGGGGTAGGCATAGCTTTGCTCGGGCTTGAAGGGCTTGATGCTGGGGTCGCTGACGTAGGGCCGGGGGCGCTTCCAGAAATCCTTGGGCCGGGCCGTAATGTCCTTGCTTTCCCGCATGACCTGGCGGAAGAAGGCCCAGGTCTTGGGCAGGCGCGATTCCACGAACCAGGGGCCGATGGCGGGCTGGAAGTCATCGATGAACAGCTCGACCTCGGCGCGTGCCGCCGTTTCCTCTTCGGGTGTCCGGGTGAGCTGGGCCTGCTTCACCGCCGCCACGTCGATGGCATCCTCATGGGTTCCCGGCGCGGGCGGCGGCGGCAGCAAGGCGATGCCATCAATGGCGTTCGGGGCCAGAAGGCTCGGTTCTTTCGCGGCCGGCTGCTGCGCGCAGGCCTGCAGGCCGAGCATGCAAAGAAGCAACAGGAGTTCATGGGTTCGTTTGACAGCCGGGTGCATGCCGTTTCCCTCGTCAGTGAATGGCGGTCGATATTACAAGTCCACGCCAGCCTGGGCCCGGATGCCGGCCCGGTAGGCGTGCTTGAGGTCGCGCATTTCCGTCACCGTGTCGGCGGCTTCCAGCAAGGTCTCGGGCGCGGCGCGGCCCGTGACCACCACATGCTGCATGGGCGGGCGGGCGGCGATGTCCGCCAGCACCTCATCCGTGTCCAGGTAACCATAGGAGAGGCAATAGGTGAGTTCATCGAGGATGACCAGGCCCACAGCCGGGTCGGTCAGGAACCCCTTCGCCACGGCCCAGCCCTCCCGGGCCTTGGCGGTGTCCCGTTCGCGGTCCTGGGTATCCCAGGTGAAGCCCTCGCCCAGCACATGCCAGCTCATGTTCGGCTGGTGGCGGAAAAAGGCTTCCTCGCCGGTATCCGTGCGGCCCTTGATGAACTGGGCCACGCCCACGCGGATGCCGTGGCCCAGGGCGCGCGCGGCCATGCCGAAGGCGGAGGAGGATTTGCCCTTGCCATTGCCAGTGAGCACCAGCAAGAGCCCCTTGTCCTGATCGGCCTGGGCGATGGCCGCATCGATCACCGCCTTCTTGCGCTCCATGCGGCGGCGGTGGTTTTCCTCGCGGGACGGTTCGGTCATGGGTTTCTCACGCGCGCGCCGAGAGGGCCGGGCGGGCGGCGTACAAAGCCGAGTGCGCGATCACAGCCACGCCCAGGTACAAAGCAAGCCCCTCCAGATTTTGCGGGAAGTAGAGCGCCAGGCGCTCGCCGAAGGTGGCAAGGCTGAGGTCGGCGAAGCGGCCCGAGAACACATAGAACCCGCCACTGGACAGCAGTTCCGCGGCCACGGCTCCGGCTGTTGCGCTGGCCGCGAATGGCAGCAGGCTGGCCCATTGCATGCGGTGGCGGCTGGCATACCAGCGGCCTGCGAACCACAGGGCCGCATAAGCCGGGACCAGGAAGCCATAGGCGGCGCTGATGCAGAAGTCGTTGACGCCGAAAGCGGCGACGGCGAGGTAGTCACTCACGCCTGCGAGCAGCATCAGGCCGGCCAACATCCACAGTCTGCGGACATAGAATCCGGCCAGGAAAAACACCGCCCAGGAGGCATC
The DNA here is from genome assembly GCF_000934725.1 of Methyloterricola oryzae. NCBI lineage: Bacteria > Pseudomonadati > Pseudomonadota > Gammaproteobacteria > Methylococcales > Methylococcaceae > Methyloterricola > Methyloterricola oryzae. The sequence continues at coordinate 813,293 of NZ_JYNS01000001.1, read as the reverse complement.
GGGCAAATGGGTGGCGCTGGCGAAATGGTGGCTGCGCGTTGCCGCCATGAGCAGGCACAGCCCCAGGGCGATCAATTGTTCCTGTTTCGAGAGAGTCGTGGTCATGGCTGAGCTCCTTGAATGTCCGGGCAAGCGAATGGAGGGCGCGCCGTCACAGCACGTCCGGTTGGTAACGCAAGGTCAGAATGAAATTGCGGTCGTACTGGTAATAGAACCGGGAGGTTTCATACTGCTGATCCAGCAGGTTAGCAACGCGACCTTCCAGAGACAAGCCCCGATAGAGGTCCACGCCGGCGCGCAGGTCGACGGTCACGAAACCGGGTATGCGGTTGTTGTTGGCCGCGTCGTCGAAGCGGCGCCCCTCGCCGATCACAGTGGCGCCCAGGCGCATGGGGCCGAGGCTGCGGTCGATGTCGAAGCGGAACACCGTCTGGGAGCGGCGGGGCAGCACATTGCCGTGGTCGCTGCCCGGGGTCAGGTTCTCGGGATCGGTCAGGGTGAGGGTGGCGGCGAGGTCGAAGTCCCAGATGCGCGTCGTGGCCTGCGCCTCCAGGCCCAGGATGCGCGCCTTGTCGAAGTTCTGGGCGCAGAAGTAGAAGGGCGGGCCGCAGCGCACCGGGTCGAACACCGGCGTGATCATCTGGTCGATCTCTGTGTGGTAGCCGTTCACCGCCCAGTCCACGTCGAAATGCCGACCGCTTACGCCCAACTCCCAACTGTTAGAGTCTTCCGGCTGCAGACCGGGATTGCCGAAGCCGGGGAAGTAGAGTTCATTGAAGGTTGGCGCCTTGAAGGCGCTGCCCCAGGAGGCGGAGACCCGCATGCCGTTGTCGAAGGCATAGCCGAAGGCGACATTGCCGGTGGGATGGCTGCCGAACTGCTCGTTGTCGTCGTAGCGCGCGCCCAGGATGGTGTCGAAGCCGCCGGTCTTCCACTGATACTGCAGGAAGCCCGCTTTGTCGTCGCGGGAGGTGATGCTGTACTGCTCGGTGCTGTCCACCTGGTCGTTGTAGTAGTCCAGGCCCGCCGTCAGCACATGGCCTTCCGCCAGGGTGAAGTCGTTCTGCCAGGTGGTGCTGACCCGCTGGGTGTTGAAGCGGGTGGAGAAGGTCTTGTTCTTGTAATTGTCCGAATCGTCCAGTGTACGGCCCGCCCGCAGGGTGGTGCTCCAGAAATCGGTGAGGGCATACTTCAGACTGCCGCCCAGCATCTGCTGGACGTAGGTGGAACGGTTCTGAAAATCGCCGTCATACTTGTTGTGGCCTTCCGCCTGCAGGAAATTGCCTTCGATTTCCAGCCCGTTTTCGAAGCGGTAGTTGGCGCGGGCGCTGCCGGAGGTGTTGCGGTAACCGTCATCGTCCGGCTCGTTGGTGAAGCAGCCGCCGGACTGGTTGACCGACCTCAGCCCGTCGCAGGCATTGAAGCCGCGTGTCTCCAACTGCGCGCCGGTGAGGCTGAAACTGCCGTGCTCGTTGCCGCCGGAGACGCCGCCGCTGGCTTTGTACAAGGAATGGCTACCCGCGCCGAAGCTGAGGTTGGGCCGCAGACCCTGGCTGCCCTTGCGGGTGAAGATCTGGATGACGCCGCCGATGGCCTCCGAGCCGTAAAGGCTGGACCTTGGACCCCGTACCACTTCGATGCGCTCGATCTGGTCGATGGGAATATCCTGGAAGGCCATGGTGCCGGTGGTGGCCGAACCGGCGCGGATTCCGTCGATGAGCACCAGCACATGGTCGGACTCGGTGCCGCGCATGAAGATGGAGGCATTCTTGCCCAGGCCGCCGTCAGTGGAGATGGAAAGTCCGGGCACGCCGCGTAGCAGATCCGGCACGGTCACCGACTGGCGACGCTCGATTTCCGCCCGGTCGATGACGGTGACCGAGGCCAGGGTGTCCTTGGCGCTCTGCTCGGTGCGGGTGGCGGTGATGACCACCGGATCCAGGCGAGTCGCCTCGGTTTCGCCGGCGTGGGCCAGCGGCAGGCAAAGCCAGGGTAGTGCCGCCGTCAGGCAGCGCTTGGAAAAAGTCATGGTATTTGGCTCCCTCGCGCACACCCGCGCGAGACTGGATTGGTGCGGGGCAAGGGAGGAAAGACGGGAGGCCTCAGGCAGGGACCGCCGCGCTTCGCCCTCCGCGATGCCGGTTGGCGACAGGCCGGTCTCCGGGCTTGCGAGCGGGGTGAACCCGGGAACAACGCCTTCCCATGCATACGCACAGTGGCATCCAGTTGTTCCGCGACTCGCTTACCGTTGCGGGGGCAGCGCCGGCCTAGCTCCCATGCTGGAGCGCACCGGCTTCCCGTTTAATCCCTGGTCACAGGGACACCTGAAGCGGAGGGCACGATAGACGATGGCGGGCGGCAGCGTCAAGCCTGCGGGAAAAACCTTAGCCCTGAAAGACTGCCTTCACCCGAAGCTCTTCAACCAATGGCTGACGGCCGAGGCCGCCTCGTTCCAGACTTTTGCCTGGTCCTTGCCCAGCGACGCGGGCACCTTGAAGGAGTGATCGCCGCCTTCGACGATGTGCAGGCTTACCGAGCCTGGAATGCCCGGCAGATGGGTTTTAAGGGTGTCCAGGTCGCACAGGGTGTCGCGGGTGCCCTCCACGAACAACACCGGGCAGTGCAGCCCGGGCCAATGATCCACCCGGAGCTTTTCCGGCTGCTTCGCGGGATGTAGCGGGTAGCCAAGAAAAATCAGCCCAGCGCAGGCCTCGCCCTGGGCCGCTAGATGGGAGGCGACGCGTCCGCCCATGCTCTTGCCGGCCAGGAATAGCCGCTTGGGAGCCAGGTCGGCGTCATCGCGCACGGCCTGCAGCACGGCGCGCCAGGTGGCTTCCAGCATAGGCATGCGGTCCGGCGCCTTGCGCCCGAGTTCCTTGTACGGAAAGTTGAACTTGACGCAAAGGTGCCCGGCGGCGGCAATGGCGCGGTGAAAATGCTCCATGAAGGGGTGGTTCATGTCGTTCCCGGCACCATGGGCCAGGATGACGGCCGCATCGGGACGGCTTCGATATTCGGGGGGTACCGCCCACACTGAGGAGACCTGAATCGCCGGGGTGATCGGTATGATCCGCGCTTCCAGCGCCATGTCCTGGGGGGTGGAACTCATCATGGGGGGGCGGACAATTGAATTAGTGCGAATTCACAGCATACGCGGCTCGTCGCCGGCCGGCGACTGCTTGGCGCGATGCGGATTAGGCAATAGACTGTCAATCCGTCTACGCACTACTAACTAGAACGAAAAGACACCCATGTTCCTGAAGACGAGCCGACGCAAGTTCCTCCAATCTGTCTCCACCTTGACCCTGGGCGCCGCCATCAGCAACCTGGCCCGTGCCGTTCCGGCCTCTGCGGGCGGATTGCGCTATGGCCCGGGCGAGGCCTTCAGCTTCGACAAGCTGGTGGAGCGGGCATCCGCCCTGTCCAAGTCCGCCTACGAGTCGCCGCCCAAGCCGCGACCGGACATCGTTCAGCAGATCGATTACGACGCCTGGGGCAGCATCAAGTACCGGCCGGAAGCGGCCCTGTATGCGGAAGGACCCGGGCTCTACCCGGTGACCTTCTTCCATGTGGGCCAGTTCTTCCAGAAATCCGTGAAGATGCATGTGATCGAGGGTGGCAAGGCGAAGGAGATCCTCTACAGCCCGGACTACTTCTCCATGCCCAAGAACAGCATCGCCCGCAAGCTGCCGGAAGACACGGGCTTTGCCGGCTTCCGCCTGCAGGAGTCGCGCAAGCGCAAGGACTGGCGCACCCAGGATTGGGTGGCCTTTCTGGGCGCTGCCTATTTCCGCGCCATCGGCGAGTTGGGCCAGTACGGATTGTCGGCGCGCGGCGCCATCGTGGACTCGGCCGAGCCTATACCCGAGGAATTCCCGGACTTCACCGAGTTCTTCATTGAGGAATCCGGCAAGGAAGACCAGCCGGTGCTGGTCTATGCCCTGCTCAACAGCCCCAGCCTCACCGGCGCCTACCGCTTCGCCATTAAGCGCACGGCGGGGGTGGTGCAGGACATCGAAGCGGCGCTGTTCCTGCGCAAGGACATCAAGCGCCTAGGGCTGGCACCCCTGACCTCCATGTACTGGTTCAGCGAGACGGAAAAGCGCCGCCGCGAGGACTGGCGTCCCGAAGTGCACGATTCCGACGGACTGGCCATCTGGACCGGCGCCGGCGAGCGCTTGTGGCGCCCGCTCATCAACCAGCCCTTCGCGGTGACCTCCAGCTTCAGCGACCACGCGCCCAAGGGTTTCGGCCTGATGCAGCGCGACCGCCAGTTCGAGGATTATCTGGACGGCGTCAATTACGAAAAGCGTCCGACCCTGTGGGTGGAGCCTCTCAGCGACTGGGGCGCGGGTGCTATTGAACTGATCGAACTGCCCACCGACGATGAGATCCACGACAACGTGGTGGCCTACTGGCGGCCCAAGGAACCGGCCAAGGCCGGCAATACCTACCGCCTGAAGTACCGATTGCACTGGCTGGCGGACGAGCCCTATCCGGCGGCCGGCGCGCGCTGCGTGGCGACGCGCATCGGGCGCGGCGGTCAGCCCGGCAAGCCCCGGCCGAAGGGCGTCTACAAGTTTGCCGTGGAATTCGCCGGCAAAGCCCTGGACGTGCTGTGGGGCGACACGGTGAAGGCGGAGCCGGTGATCACGGCGTCAGCGGGCACCGTTTCCGGCGCCTTCATGGAGCCCATCCCAGGCACCAAGCGCTGGCGGGCCATCTTCGACCTGACACCCACCGGCACCGACCCGGTCGAGTTGCGGCTTTATATACGCGGCAACGGCGATGCCATGACCGAGACCTGGCTGTATCAGTTCCGGCCGGGGACGGACTGATAGCTTCGAGGAGTCCATGCGGGCGCTGAGGCGCCCGCCTGCCGCTCGCTATTCGATGACCAGGCGCTTGAAGCAGGGTGCGCGTATCAGCCCATCCTCGATGACGCATGCCGCGCCGTCGGCTTCGGCGCGTTGCGCGCCCGCATAGCGCAGGGTGACGGCGGCGGGCGGCTTGCCGCTCAGGGACAGTTCCACGGTCACTCTCGCGCCGTCGCGGCGCGCCGTCAGGTTCAGCATCCCGAAACAGGTGGGCAATTCGCGCAGCGCGATGCCATCCCCCGCCCACCAGTCTTCTGGCACCGCCCGCAGCAATTCCAGGGTGTCGCCGTTTTCCCGCACCAGCATGCGGCGGATGACCGTCGCAAACTCGGCACCGATCCAGGTGTGGGGCATGTCGCCGATGTATTCCGCGACGCGCGGATCGCCCCAGGTCACCTCCGCCCAATGCCGCCAGCCGGGCGGGCGACGCCAGCTCAGGGAATCCGTTAATAGTCCGTAGGCATCCTCCAACCGGCCCAGGGCCACGAAGGCATTCAGGTTGCGGATCTCGTAAGGGGTGAAGCCACCCTTGAAATCGGGCTTGCGGATCACTTCCAGGTGTTCGCGGTACATGTCGTAGGTAGGCCCTATGCACTCGGCGGGCAGCACGTCGTCCACCCGCAGGAGTTCGAACACGATGGAGGTGGAGGTGGGGTCGACGTCATCGCGGTCCGCGGAGGCGGGCACCAGGCCCAGCCCCCGTCGCTCGGCGGTCAGGCGCATGGAGCGCGCCAGGTTGGCGGCGAAGTCCTTGCCCTTGGCTTCCATCTCGGCGGCGGTGGCCTCATCGCCCAGTTCCCTCGCCAGCCAGGCCGCATTGCGGTAGGCGCTCAAGGCAAAGAAATCGTCCCAGTAGCTGTAGGTGGGCTTGTTGTAGCCCTCATGGCTGATGGAAGGCGCCAGCAGGCCATAGAAGCGGCTTTCCGGTTCATGGATGGCGTTGGTGCGGGCGACCAGTTCCTCGATGAAGCGGGTGGCGCGCAGCACGGGTTCGTAGACCGCGCGCAGGAAATCCTGGTCGCCGCTGATGCGGTAGATGTCGGCGACCATGTCCACCAACTGCCCCTGGGCGTCGAATTCGATATCGCTGCCATAGCCGCGGTTGACCGTGCCGTCCGGGTTGAGGATAGGCGGCACCATGCCGTTGGGATAGACCCGCTCCGCATACCAGGCCGCATAGGTCTTGGCTTCCTCGATCAGGCCGGCGTAGAGGAGGGCCAGCGCCTGGGATGAACCGTCGCGGATCCAGACCCGGTCGTAATTGCGCGGCCCTGGCTTGAAGGCGTGCCGCGTGGCGTTCACCAGGATCAGGCCTGTCTGGGCCTCCACCGTGTCGCTGACTTCGAGGTCGCCGACGCTGATCCGGCGCGGGCCGATCTTCTCGCGCCAGGCGGAGAGGGTCGCCGCCTTGAGGGACGGGAAGTCGACCGCGGCATCGAGCGTAACGCCCTCGCGCAGGGCCGCCGCCACGACGACCGACGTGCTATCGCCGGGCGCTAGTTCGAATGCGAACTCGAAGGCGGCGCTCACCAGACCGGACATCGATTGCAGGCTGGCCCCTGTCGGCAGCGGGCCTTGCGCGATCTGGCTGACCACATCGCCCTGGTCGAAATCGCAGACCGTCAGGCTGTCCGGGGCGCGGGACAGGGCCGCGAAAGGGCGCCCATTGACCCGGATCTGCCGCCCCTCCACCTCGATGGCATTGACCGGGGCGTGGCCGCCGTGCTGCCAGTAGGGATTGATCTGCACCGGGCGCAGGGCCAGGACCAGGGAGCCCGAAAGATGCCGCGACGTGGGATTGCTCAGCCGGTGTTCCACGAATGCGGCGCCGCCGCGCGCCAGGGCCGTCGAAGTGAGCGCAAGCCCGGACTGCGACCAGGCGACCGAGGGGATCGGCAGGGAACCTTCGGCCAGGCTCTGGGCCAGGTCCTCTGCCCCCGCCGCGCCGTGCAAGGCGCCGTCCAGCCGCAGCAGGGGCATGATCTGGGCCGAGCCCATCTGCGGCTCCAGGTTGCCGTATTCGTCGAACAGGGCCTCTTCCGGGTGGTCCCATTCACCCAGAACGGTCCAGTAAAGTTGGCGGGCCAGCAAGGACTGGGGATAGAGGTCGGCGCGCGCGGCCTGTGCCGCCCGCTCCAGTTGGCCGATGGGCATGCGGTCCTTGTTGAGGATGCGCAGCTTGAGTTCCTCGATCACGACGCCCTCCGGGCTGCTGGCCTGGTGCACGCTGAAGCGCAGGTAACGGCTGGTGGTGATGCGCCAGTAGAAGTTGTCGTAATCCCCGTTGCCCGTGTCGATGCGGCCGACCTCCCGGAAGGTCTCGCCGTCGTCGGACAGGTGCACGGAAAAGTGCTTGCCGTAGTCCGCCCCCCATTTCACCAGAACGCCCAAGGGCGAGCGCACATAGCCGAAATCCACGGTCAGGCTCTCGCCCGTGGGGATACGCACCGCGCCATGGCCCAAGGCGGCGATGCGTCCCGGCTCCAACACCTTGGCGGCGTTCTCGGGACCGTAAACATTGATCTCCACGATCTCCACGCCCTTGTCCTGGGACTTGTTGGCCCCGCGCCAGCGCAGGTAGCGGGCTTCAGCGGGCGGAAAGGCGAACACATTCTGACCGCCCTCCCCATAGGCGGTGGCGCACAGCGGCGACCAGGCCTGGCCGTCCAGCGAGGATTCGATGGTGTAGACGTCCGCGAACAACCGGCCCCAGTAGATCTCGATACCGCCCAGGGTCGCGGCTTGGCCCAGGTCGATAACCAGCCAGGAGTCCGCGCCTGGCGCACAGGCCCAGTGGGTGGAATAGGCGTCGTCGATGGCGGCGCGGGCATCGCCGCTGCTGGCGCTGACGGTCCATTGGCTCTTGGCGGGAACGTTCATGGTGAGCCTGCGATTGCTTGATTGGAAGTCCGAGGTTGCCGGCGGGCATGTGCCGCGGCGCCGAGCCCGGCAGTCGACCGGGGTCCGGGCGAATTATGGCACCAAGCGGCGCGGCGCACATCCGCGGTGTCGGGTAAAGCCTGGACGGGCGGACAGCCGGGCGATTCCTTGCCCGGCTGGTGTTATCTCGCTACGTATTGGCATCCATCCTCCCTGGACTGACCGGTTCAGACGCGTTGCCCGACTCGGCCTGCAATCGCTCCATGCGGTGGTCGAAGCGCAGGCAATACCCGAGGGAGAAGGCCAGTGTGGCGGTCATCTCGGCCAGCATGCCAATCTCCACGCCGGTCATTGGACCACCCAGCGCGGCGCGGCGCAGCTTTCAATGGCCTGCACTTCCGCGCGGCCTGGGTAGCTGTATATGGCCGGGCCGTGGGCCTGGTCCACATAGAGCACGAGGACGGTGGCGGCTTCGCCGGCGCTTGCCGTTTGGGGCGGGCTGGATTGGGTCTGGGCATAGGCCGTGTTGTTGTAGACGATGGCCGCATCTGCGATGGGGTGCATGCCGGCGTCCTGCGCCCCGTGGGCCCAGGCATTGCCCGTGGCGGAAGCGCTAACGATAGCGGCGGCGGTGATGATGTGACGGATCGAAGTGTTCATGGTCGTGCTCCTGTTGGTATCGGGTTGATGGATCAGCCAGTCCGGTCGGCCGTCTGGCTTGGGAGATAGTCTGGGGTGCTTGCATAAATAAATAAAATCGTTTGTTCTTATTTTTATAATCGACCATATCTATAATTAATGGCCTCGCCAACGCCCAGCCTGAGCCGTCATGAATCTTCGGGATATTCGATATCTAGTGACCGTCGCCGACCTGAAGAACTTCAGTCAGGCGGCCGAAGCCTGCTTCGTCAGCCAGCCCACCCTCAGCATGCAGATCAAGAAACTGGAGGAAGAACTGGGCGTCACGCTGTTCGAACGCAGCAACCGCTCGGTGCGCCTGACCGAGCCGGGCGAGCGTATCCTGGAGGCGAGCCGGCGCATCCTGGGCGAGGTGGACCTGATCAAGACCATCGCCGAGAGCTCCCGCGACCCGCTGGCCGGAAGCTTCCGCCTGGGTGCGTTTCCCACCCTGGCCAGCTATGTCTTTCCCTGCCTGGTGCCGGAGATAAGCCGGGCTCTGCCCAAGCTGAAGCTGCTCCTGGTGGAAGAGAAGACCGACGTCCTGGTGGAGCGTCTCAAGGCGGGCCAGTGCGATGCGGCCCTGCTGGCGCTGCCGGTGAACGACCCGGCGCTGGTGGCGATGAAGATCTTCGAGGATCCTTTCCTGCTGGCGCTTCCAGCCACCCATCCGTGGGCAGGCCGCGCGCAGATTGACCCGGCCGAATTGCGCCAGGTGAAGCTGCTGCTATTGGATGAAGGCCATTGCCTGCGGGATCAGGCTCTGGATGTGTGTTACCAGCACGGCGGTCATGAAGAAGCGGATTTTCGTGCCACCAGCCTGGAAACCCTGCGCATGATGGTCAAGGCGGGCAGCGGCCTCACCCTGATGCCCCGAATCGCCGCCCGCTCCGACGATCCGGAGATCCGCTACCTGCCCTTCACCGAACCCGCCCCGCGGCGCATTGTCGGGCTGGTCTGGCGCAAGACCAGCGCCAGGCAGATCCTGACAGACCGGATCCTTGAGTTGGCGCGAGGGGCTTTGCGTCAGCTTTAGACGTTCAGTGCCCTTTGCCGCGATTTCCGAGGCTTTGTCCTGACAGTCCGGAAACGACCCAAAGGTAATGTCCTCATGTGTGTCCGATCGGTTTGGCAGAAAAAGAGGGCAGATTGTCATTGTGCCCGCGCCAACTTGGCGCGAGCATGTCACTCATCCCCATTTTGCACCGATCTGGCGCAGGCAATGCGAGGGGCTTGCCCCCCCGCAGGCTTGGCCAGGCTGGGCGCAGGGCGGAGCCATCAGAAGGTGGCGTGGAGCAACCGATCAGGAGAGGTGGTATTGCCATGGTCCGAAAGCCAGAATCGCACGCGGAGTTGTTTCCCCACCGGGTGAGGAATGTCGCCATCGTCGCCTTCGATGGTGTCGAGATCATCGACCTCACCGGTCCCATGGAGGTGTTCTCCTTCACCAATCTGGGCAGGCAGATGGCGGGGCTGTCTACCGAACCGGTCTACAACATCCGGGTGCTGGCCAAACAGGCGGGCCCTGTCACCGCCTCCTGTGGCCTCAGGATTCACGCCGATGGGGCCTACGGTGAAGTCAACGGCGACATCGACACCCTCATCATGCCGGGCTCTCCCGACGTCAACGCAATCCTGGCCGACCCGGACCTGATGGCCTGGGTGCTCTACATGTCCTCGCGGGTGCGGCGTCTGGTCTCGGTCTGCACCGGCGCCTTCCTCCTGGCCAAGACCGGCTTGCTGGACGGCCGCTGCGCCACCACACATTGGGCTTACTGCGATCGGCTGACCGCCGACTACCCCTTGATCAAGGTCGAGCCCGATCGGATCTTCGTCCGCGACGCGCCCATCTCGACATCGGGCGGCATCACCTCCGGCATCGATCTCGCGTTGTCCCTGGTGGAAGAGGACTGGGGCCAGGAGCAGGCACTGAACGTTGCCCGCTACCTGGTGATGTTCCTCAAACGCCCCGGCGGACAATCCCAGTTCAGCGGCTATCTGGTGAGCGAAGCCACCAAGAACCAGGACCTGCGCAAATTGCAGATTTGGATCATGGAAAACCCCGCCGAGGATCTGCGCATCGAGATCCTGGCCGAGCACATGGCCATGAGCACCCGCAATTTTGCCCGGGTGTTCCAGGAAGAAACCGGGATGACACCGGCCAAGTTCGTGGAGAAGGCGCGGGTCGACGCGGCCCGGCATCTCCTCGGTTCCACCGACCATCGCATCGACAGCATTGCCGTGATGGCTGGTTTCGGAGATCAGGAGCGCATGCGCAGGGCCTTTTTGCGCAATATCGGCATCAATCCACAGGATTACCGCGCGCGCTTTCGCCCCCAAGGCCCAAAGCCTGCTCCATCGCTGACCGAACGCCACTTGGAGGCCCACAAAACCGCACTGAACGCATTTTGAGTACCGATTGCCTCGGCTCGCCGAGCCTTGATCTGATCAACAGGAGGGTTCCACCATGCGCATTCTGCTGCTGTCCAGCGCCTACAACAGCCTGACCCAACACGCCCACGTGGAACTCAAGGCCCTCGGGCATTGGGTCGGCGTCGCCGTCGCCACGACGGGCGACGCGATGCGGGAGGCGGTCAACCAGTTCCGGCCCGAGCTGATTCTCTGCCCGATGCTGGCCCAGGTCATCCCCAGGGACATCTGGGAACAGCACACCTGCCTTATCCTGCACCCCGGCATCGTCGGCGACCGCGGCGGAAACTCCCTGGACTGGTCGATCCTCAACCGCGAGCCGGAATGGGGGGTGACCGTGGTGCAGGCCGCCGAGCATGTGGATTCCGGGCCCATCTGGGCCACCTACGAATTCAAGATGCGCGAGGCCAGCAAGAGCAGTCTGTACCGGGACGAAGTGACGCGGGCTGCGGTACGGGCCATGCTGGTCGCGGTGCGCCGGTTCCAGAGCGGCTTGTTCGTGCCCGCGCCCCTGGACTATTCAAGGCCCGGCGTGCGCGGGCGCTACCGTCCTTTCGTCAAGTTCGAGGCACGGCGGATCGACTGGGAAAGCGATTCCGTGGCGACCATCCTGCGCAAGATCCGCTCCGGCGACGGCGCGCCCGGCGTGCTGGACGAGATCGGCGGCATACCGGTCTATCTGTTCGGTGCCCACGAGGAAGGCACCCTGGTAGGCAAGCCCGGCCAGATCATCGCGAAGCGCCACGGCGCCATCTGCCGGGCAGCGGTGGACGGCGCCGTCTGGATTTCCCACCTGCGCCGCAGGGGGGACGCCGCCGAGCACTTCAAGCTACCGGCCACTATGGTTCTCGGCGATCAGTTGTCCGATGTTCCGGAAGTGCCCCTGCCGGTGCAGGCTCCGGCGCGGGCGGCCAGCTTTCGCGACATTTGGTATGAGGAACACAACGACGTCGGCTACTTGAACTTCCGCTTCTACAACGGCGCCATGGGAACCGATCACTGCCGCCGGCTGGAGCAGGCCATGCTGTACGCGCGGCAGCGGCCCATGCGGGTGATCGTGCTGATGGGCGGGCGGGATTTCTGGTCCAACGGCATCCACCTGAACCTGATCGAGGCGGCGGCGGACCCGGCGCAGGAATCCTGGGAAAACATCAATGCCATGGACGATTTCGTGCGCAGCCTGCTGACCGCCACCGACCAGCTGACCATCGCCGCCCTGTACGGCAGCGCCGGCGCCGGCGGGGTTATGATGGCCACTGCCGCGGACCGCGTGCTGGCCCGCGAGGGCATCGTCCTCAACCCCCATTACAAGGGCATGGGCGGATTGTATGGCTCGGAGTATTGGACCTATACCCTGCCCAAGCGGGTCGGGATCGAGCGCGCCCTGCAACTCACCGAGCAGTGCCTGCCGGTGAGCGTGCACGAGGCCAAAGCCATGGGCCTGATCGACGACGTGGTGATTCAGGACGATCTGGGCAATGGCAGTTTCGGCCGCTTCCGCGAACAGATCATCCGGATCGCCGAGGCCATGGCCAGCCGCCCCGATTTTGAAAAGTTGCTGGCGGACAAACGCGCGGCGCGGGAAGCCGATGAGGCGGTCAAGCCCCTGGAGCAATACCGGATCGAGGAACTGGTGGAGATGAGCCGGAACTTCTGGGGCGAGGACCGCAGCTACCACCTGGCCCGCACCGCCTTTGTGCGCAAACAGCCGCGTCCTGGCCACCTGAAATGCTCGGTCGCCCTGGAGCAGGCCTGCGGCAATGAACACTGCGATGCGGCGCGAGGGGAGGAGGCGAACCGCTGCGCTCTGGCGGCTGCTGGATGGTCGGCGTCGTTGGGGGGCAGGGCGCCCGACGAGCAAAGCGCCAGCGCCGTGCGCGCGGCCTGAACCGGCAAGGGAAGCGGGACGGCGCTCCAGGCGTTGAGGCCACGCCGGTGCTCAGACAGAGTGTGCCGGCGCCTCGTGACAGTTCGTCTCGGTCAGCAGCGCGAGAATTTCCGGGAGGGCGGCCTTGAGCACGCGCCGCAGTTCATCCGGAGGAGTGGATGCGCGGACCAGCAGGTGATGCGGCGCGTCCACCAGGGTGCAAACACCTTGTGCCAGCTCCTGAACCTCCTGCAGATGGGCCTGGATCTGGCGCAGCCGTTCCATCTGTACTTCCAAGGCGGCCGTCGATTGCGCCTGCAGGCGGTTTGAAACTTCGACCAGCTTTCGGCTCTGCACGGAATACACTTCAAGCTGGGCGGTCAGTTGCGCGTTTTCACGCTGCAAGGCCTGTATCACCGCCTTCTGACTGTCTACCAGGGATTGCAGTCGCTCAATTTCGAACGGGTTGTTCATCGATGAAATCTCCGGAAAACCATGCCCGGGCGCAGCCCGACACTGGCGTCCATTCCCTTGCGGCAATGTCAGGGCCGGCTTCGAGATATTCTAAAGCATGGAACATGCCCCCAGCCCGGCGCTTTCAGATACCGTTGACAGGTGCCTTTCTGCCTGTCCGGGTATTCGGGACCGATGGCGCGTTTCGGGGCATGAGCCCCAGTTCAGTGCATGTACTGACAAAGGGTCATTCTACTTCGGACTTGGTGGCGCGCCATCCCCGGAGATTACGGAGTCCGCCAGCACGGCTAGATTTCCGAGGCGGGTCTGATGTCTGGTTCGTACAAATCCACAACTATTCACAGATTCTGTGGATAACTCCGTGCACAAGTCGATTTTGTCCCCAGTTAATCTCAACCGTGTCAGGACCTTGGCTTGGAGTGGAACTATTTTGGTCAGAATAAACCAGCCATTTTTCAATTAGATATAAAATGTGCCACACCACCGTGTAAGGCTTGACTTACAAGGTTTTTTATATTTATTAGCTGTGAATAATTGTCTGATTTTCTACCTGGCAAAGGAGGACCAGGACGTTGCCTCTGCCTCAGAGCCTGGGACCCGAAGGTCCATGCCGTTCAATGGGCCTGCTCCCGCATCCGCTGCAGCAATACCGCATCGACTGGCTGCAGCTTGCCGTCCGGATGGCGGCTGAGGCGTCCCGTCTCCACCTGACCCAGTTTCTCCACTCCCCAACGGCTGAGGCGGCACACATCGCCGTTGCGCGCCAGGAATACCTCGGGCACGTGGCAGGTTCGCGCCAACTCGGCATTGGCGCGCAGGTGCCGGGGCGTGCCGTGTACCGGAATCACGATTGGCGGCCTTACCCAGTTGTACAACTGTTTCAACTCCTCCTGGGCCGGATGTCCGGAGACATGCACCTGGGCGTCTTGATCGGTGACGATGCGAAGGCCGCGTCCCTGCAAATGGCGATGTAACCTCCGAATGGAGCGCTCGTTACCGGGTATCGCCCGCGACGAGAAGACAACCAGATCGTCGGGGTCCAGCAGCAAGTCCCGGTGCAGATCCTGGGCGATGCGCGCGAGAGCCGAGCGGGGTTCGCCCTGACTGCCGGTGCAGGCCGCCAGCACCTCTCCCGTCGGAAGATGGCCCAGATGGCGCGAGTCCACCAGGGGTGGCAGGTCATCCGGCCAGTATCCGGTTGCCCTGGCCGCCGAAACCATGCGTTCCATGGATTCGCCCACCACGCCGAAGCGCCGCTCCAGCGCCTCCGCCACCCGGGCCAGGGTGATCAGGCGGGCGACATTGCTGGCAAAGGCGGTCGCGACGATCCTTCCCTTGGCGGTTCTTCCCATCGCCAGCAGGGGCTCGAACAGATCTGATTCGGAGCCGGTGCGGCCGGGCACCGTGGCGTTGGTGGAATCACAGGCCATCGCCAGCAGCGGCGAGCGGCGCAGCCCATGCAGGCGCTGATAATCATAGCCCCGGCCGACGACGGGCCTATCGTCCAACTTCCAGTCACCGGTGTGCAGCACGTGGCCGACTGGCGTCTGGATCAGAAGGGCATTGGGCTCCGGTATGGAGTGCGTCATGTGGATGAACTCCACGGTGAACGGGCCAAGCGCGCAGCGCCCGCCCAATTCGATTTCCGTCAGCGGCACATCGCTCACGCCGCCCCGGTTCAGCTTGGACCGCACCAGGGCGGCCGTGAACGGGGTGGCGTAGACAGGGCAGCGCAGTCGCTGCCACAGGTAGGGCAGGGCACCGATGTGGTCCTCATGGCCGTGGGTGAGGACGATGCCTTTCAGGCGCTCGCGCCGCGCGGCGATGAAGGCCGGATCGGCCATGAGGATGGGGTGCTGGGGAAAGTCATCCCCACCGAAGGTGATGCCCAGATCCACGGCGATCCATGCCCCGTCATGACCGTAGAGGGTCAGGTTCATGCCGATTTCGCCAGTCCCGCCCAGGGGCAGGAACAGGACCTCGTCTCTACTCGGGGACAGGCTCTGCACGGGACTTATCCAATGCGGCGATCAGGGTCAGCAGGTCACTCTCGCAGCCCCCGCAGCCGGAACAGGCGCCCGATGCCCGGGAAATACCGTCCAGGTCCGCCACGCCTTTTTCCACATAGCGGCGGATCTGCTCCTGCGTCGTGCCGCTGCAACGGCAGATAATATCCTCTCGGGCGGCTATGGGTTCGGAGCTCATGGGAATAGGAATCTTAGGGGCGAATCGGCCTTGGGTTTGCCGTTCCTGCCGCTGCCCTCTATCGGGTCTCGTACTATGCAAGGGGTAAGGCTACCGCGACCGCGCGCGCCTCTCAAGTTTGCAAGTGGTGGGGACAGGGTCGCCTTGGCAGGCCGCCGGGTGTTTAATCGTCCGATATTTCACTCTGGATGCGTGAACCCATGCACTCGATACTGCTGTTGATGCTGGAAGCCTTGCTTCTGTTCTCTTCCTCCGTCCTGGCTTTCGAGCCGCTGCAGGGTCAGTTTCTCGCTCGCGACGCCTGCCCGGCAGTACAGAGCATCAAGAAAGGGAGCAACCCGGGATCAGTGCGGCTTACGGCGGGCCAGCGCTATGCCGTGTCGGGCCGCAATGCGCCAGGCGGCCGCTATCTGCAGGTCCAGCTGAGCGGAGTGCAGCCCGAACTGCGCTGGGTGGACGAGAGCTGCGGCACTCTGGCGGGTGGCGGCCAAGCTGAAGAGGCGGCTCCGTTGGCAGCGCGCTACCTCTTGGCCGCCAGCTGGCAACCAGCCTTTTGCGAGACCCGGCCGAACAAGACTGAGTGCCGCAGTCAGTCCGCCGTCGGTCCGGACGCAACCCATTTCTCCCTGCACGGCCTCTGGCCGCAGCCGGAGAGCAAAGCCTACTGTGGCGTTGCGGGCCGGGATCGCGCGTCCGACAAGCGGGGCGCTTGGGAACTGTTGCCTGATCCGCGTATCGGCGAATCCACTCGCCGGCGGCTGGCCATTGCCATGCCGGGCGTCGCCTCCTACCTGGAGCGCCATGAGTACAGCAAACACGGCAGCTGCTTCCCGGGGAGCGCCGACGAATACTTCCGCACCGCGGTCGGACTGCTGGATCAGATCAACGGCTCGCGCCTGCAGGCCGCGATGGCGGCGTACCTGGGCAGGGAGGTGAGGGCGGACGCGCTGCGCCAGGCTTTCGAACAGAGCTTCGGGCCGGGCACCGGGAAGGCCTTGAGCATCCATTGCGTCGGTGACATCGATACGCGCCGCACCCTGATCAGCGAACTGCGCGTGTCGCTGCAGGGGGCGCTGACCGACACCAGCCGGTTGCGCGACGTGCTGGATCTGTCGGCGGGGGGGCGCGACGACTGCGAGCAGGGCATCGTCGACCGGGCGGGACTGGACTGAATCGGACGCCTCAGGGGAGCACCCCGTGGCTGGCGCCTTCTTAGGTTGGCGGGTGGCACAAGCGGCGCAAGCGGTTAGAATGTCCTATTGCCAGATGCCGCCACGCGGGGCGGCCATTAGGGCAGGACCGCCGCGGCCACGTGTTCCAGGGACCCCCTACGTCCATGTACGAACAGCATTTCAATTTTTCCAGCCCTCCTTTTTCCATCGCGCCCAATCCACGCTTCGTCTACCTGAGCCCGCAGCATCGGGAGGCGCTGGCGCACCTGCTGTTCGGAATCAGCGCCGGCGGCGGCTTCGTGGCGCTCACCGGCGAGGTGGGGACCGGCAAGACCACGCTGTGCCGCTGCCTGCTGGAGCAGCTGCCCGAGGATGTGGACATTGCCTTGATCTTCAATCCCAGGCTGAATGCGAAAGAACTGCTGGCGGCCATCTGCGACGAACTGCGCATCACCCATCCTGCGCACAGGGCGACCATCAAGCAGCTCATCGACCTGCTCAACCACCATCTGCTCGACGCCCACGCCCGCGGCCGGCGCACCGTGGTGCTCATCGACGAGGCGCAGAACCTGAGCTACGACGTGCTGGAGCAGGTGAGACTGCTGACCAACCTGGAAACCAACGAAACCAAGCTGCTGCAGATCATTCTGGTGGGGCAGCCGGAACTGAAGGCCTTGCTCGGACGGCCCCAGTTGCGGCAGCTGTCTCAGCGCATCACCGCCCGCTATCACCTCAAGCCTTTATCGCTTGGGGATACCGATGCCTACATTCAGCACCGCCTGGCCGTCAGTGGCGTGCACCTGCGTCTGTTCACGCCCTCCGCCGTCAAACAGATCTACCGCCGCACCGGGGGTATCCCGCGGCTCATCAACCTGATCTGTGACCGCGCCCTGCTGGGGGCTTACGCCCTGGGTCAGTTCGAGGTGACGCCGGCCATTGTGCGCAAGGCCGCGGGCGAGGTGCTGCCCGAGCAATCCGGACAGCCGGGCCGCGTCTACACGCTGGCGGCGGTGGCCGCGGTGCTCGCCATGCTGGCGGTAGCGCAGCATCAGGGCTATCTTCCGCTCGACGAACTGCTGGCGCCGGATATACCGAGCAAGCCAAAGGTGGCCAGCGCGATTCGCTACGCGCCAGCACCGACGCCAGTCATCGTGGCCGTTGCGCCATCGCCGGATCCAACGGTTGTTCCTAGCGCGAGTCCTGAAGGCGTGCCGACATCTTCGCCCAATGACGTGTCCCCGCCCAGTCCGACAGCGTCAGCGCGCCCTGTGGAGGCCTCCCCACCGCCCACCGCTGTTCCTGCTCCGCCCCCGGACCGGCCTTTGGCCGAGGTGCTGAACAGCCTGCCGGAACAGCGTGACCAGGCCATGCCCCGTTTGCTTGCCCTCTGGGGGACGCAGGCGCCGGCGGGCGGCACGGATGCCTGCACCTATGCGCGCTTGCAGGGGCTGCGTTGCCTGGAAATGACTACGGCCTGGCCGCAACTCGTGGCACTCAACCGACCGGCCCTGCTGGAATTGCAGCCGACCGAAGGCGCTCGCCGCTTCGGCTTGCTGGTGGCGGCGCAGACCGGTCCCGTTCTGGAAGTCGAGGGCCGAGAGGTACGCCCGACCGTTGAGGAACTGGAGCGGTACTGGCACGGCGCGGCGCTGATCCTATGGAAGCCGCCCTTTGGCAAGTCCAGTGCGCGCGTGGGCGACAAGGGCGAGACGGTGCGCTGGATTCGCGATGTGCTGAAAATGCCGGCAGCAGCGGGGGCGGCGTTGGTGTTCGATGAAAAGCTCAAGTCGCGGGTCGCCGTGTTCCAGAAGGAACAGGGCCTGCTGCAGGACGGGCAGGTGGGCCCGCTCACCATGATCAACTTGGAAGAACTCGACGCCAGTCTGACAGGTCCCAGGCTCGGGGCCCGCAAAGACTGATCCCGGAGGATCACCATGTCGTATATCCTGGAGGCACTGAAAAAATCGGAGCGGGAGCGTCGGCTGGGGCAGGTGCCCTCTCTGCCGACCCTGGAACTGGATGCGCCGCCGAAGCGGACGCGCCGGGCCATCTGGGCTGCCGCCCTGCTCCTGTTGCTGACCGTCAACGCGGGTGTGCTCGTCTATCTTTGGCTGCAGGGGCGTCATGCCGATCCATCCGCAGCCGCGCTGGCCGCGAAACCAACACCCGCGCCCCAAGCGATGCAGGCGACCCCGCCGCCGCAGATCGCGGAGAAGCTGATGGAGTTGGAGAAGCGGTTGGCCGAGTTGAATCAGGCCACGCCCGCCCCAACGGCGCCACCGCAGGTGGCCGCGACCCTTCCGCCCCAAGCGGTCAAGGCGGCACGCACTCCGGCGCCCAAGGCCAGGCGCGAGCAGGCTGCCACGTTCGACGAGGAGTCTACGGAGGCCGCATCCCGCCCGGCGCCGCGGCGGAGGATGACCGAACCCGACGACCTGCCTGCCGAGGAGCAACTGCCTAAGGCGATACGGGCCTTGAAGATCAACGTCCTCGCCTATTCCGACAATCCCGCCGAGCGTTTCGCCGTCATCAACATGTCCCGGCGCGTACCCGGCGACCACCTTCCCGGCGGCGTCGTGCTGGTGGACATCCTGCCCAACGGCCTCAGCCTGGAACTGGACGGGGCGCGCTACCGCATCGATCATTGAAAGCCGTGCCCGGAACGGGCTGTCAGGCGCACGGCTGGACCGGAAGGAGAGCCGGCCTGCAAGGCGCTGCCGCCCGAAGGGTGGCGGACGTGAGGTGCCGTGTGAAACCGGATTTCCGCTCGGCTGGATAGTTGCCGGCGCGAAAGCAAAACCGCGAAACGGACAAAGTCAAGCCGTGTCGGCACCAACATTCCGGACACTTGTTCGCTGACGGACCCTTAGGTTTGCGCACATCGTATGTGCACCAAGACTCACCCGTCCGCTGCCTTTGAGCTGTCGGGGAGCCCTGGTTACCGTCAACCTTGTTTCGTCGGGGGTACCAACATGAATTCCTTAATTGCACTGGGAATTCGCGGCCTGGCCGCGCTCTCCCTCGTTTTGTCGACGCTTTCCTTTCAAGCATCCGCCCTGCCACGAGGCGATGTGGTGGTGCCGGCCAAGCCGGGAACCGGCCGGATCTGTCTGGATTGCGATCCGACCAACGATCCGCCTCTCCCGCCGCCTCCGCCGCCACCCCCACCGCGGCCGAGTTTTGCCACCTTGATGAGCCATTACACGCCGTTCGACATCAACGCCGATGGCACTGCGGAGATCAACTCCCTCAAAGCACTGTTCCCCAATCCGGAACCCTACTACGGCACGCCCAACGGGGTGGTGATCGTGCTGGTGGATCCCCGTCTGGTGACCGACGACCCGGCCATCCAGATGTCGCGTTTCGAGATGTCTCTGTGGCTCGCACACCTGGGCAACGACATCGCGTCCGACGGCTTCTTTCCCTATTTTGTCGAGGCCAGCGTTTATGATGGTCCGGCGCACCAGGACGGGCGCACCTTGCTGGCCCTGCGGCGCTTCCTGCAGGAGGTGCGGAGCCACTATCCCCTGGCCGGGGTGTTGCTGGTGGGCTCCTTTCCCGATGCCAGCATCGTGCGCAGCGTCTTCGTCAAGGAGAACGCCTATGCCGACAATCCCATCAGCCTGACTAGCGGCGCCCAGCCCGTCACGGGCTACTCGGGGCACTTCCTGGGACTGGGCGCCGAGTTCATCACGCCGCGGGCGGAGGTGGTGCTGGGCGACATGGATGGCAACTGGGAAAACCTCTACAGGCCAACGCTCAGCGTCACCAGCTACAAGGCGCTGCCACTGGAGCCCACGGAGCAATACCCGCAGAACGGGCAGTACATCTATACGCCGCACTATCAAGCGACGGACAACACATACCAGGACGTGTTCTATATCCAGGACCATTCCGTCATCGCCAATGCGCTGCCCAACCGCTGGCTGATCCTGAACATCACCAGCCTTGAAGAACCCAGCCCGGAAGTCAGCGCTGCGGACCGGCTCAGGCCCAACCGCATTGCCCGACCCGAGATCGTGGTGAGCCGCATCGACCCGCGCCGCGTCGCAGTGATGCCCACCGCCCCAACCGATCTGGACGGCAAGACCTCGCCCCTGGATGCCAATGGCCGGCCGCAGGAATTGCGCTACAACTACCCGGCCAGGGTGATCTGGCGACGCGACGGAAACTTAGAGCGCAAGCTGGTGGCGGACTACATTGCCCGCAGCCATCGCTTCCGTCTGGGCTACGACAGCGGGCTGCCGTTCCGCACTTCGGCGATACGCGCCCTCAACAGCGGACTGCGGTCGCCCACCTCGTTCAACAACCTGCTGCGCCAGACTTCGGACGGCTTCCAGGCGTCCACCGAGGTGGACAACGCCATGCTGATCGACTACGTCAACTGGCTCAAGGAACCGGCGGTGCTACGCGGGATATCCGCCCATTCCGACGGCGTGAACTCTCAGTTCGGGCTCACGCCGCTTTCCTATTACCTGGCATTGGCGACGGGCGGGTACGACGCCACCGGCACCCATGTCTGGCGCTGGGTCAGTGAGCGCCGGGGTCCGGACTGGGTGCTGACGCCCTCCTTCGAAGGGCTCACCGTGGATGCCAATTTCCACATCTACCGCACCATGTGGGAAACCGGCGTGTTGCAGTCCTCGGGACAGTCCTTCTTCGTCCACGAGGGCTGCGAGGTGATGCGCCCCAAAAATGCGGAGCGAGTACCGTACAACGACCCGACCTACGGGCAGGCCGACTACTACGGCGGGGTGGCCAACGGCGAGAGCCTGATGTTCTATGCCAACGGCCTCGGCCTGCTGGCGCGCAACAAGGTCTTCAACGACGTCCCCGACGGTTTTTACAAGGAGGTCAAGAGCAGCGGGCGCTTCGGCTTCGGGTGGCGGTCCTACTTCTTCGCCGAGGCGGACAAGGCCGGCCTGAACGAGCGGACCGCCGATCCCATCGCGGTCAATCCGGGCAGCGACCGCCGCTGGCGCAGCCTGCAGCGCAAGCGCAGCTACTTCTGGAGCACCATCGGAGACCCCACGCTGAAGCTGCGCTACTGAGCGCATGGTACCGGTCGGGCGGACTTCGGGTCATAGATCAGAACGGTTATGGAATCATCCTGAAGCCGCCCGAGGGCTTCGTAAATGACCTGCAGCGGCATAGGGAGTGCCGACGATAAAAGGCGCATCGCTCGAGACAACCACCGCATGATGCGCTTCACTTCGTGAAGCACATCCTATGCGGGCTGAGGGGCCAAGCGGCTTGCCGGTGGCGGTCCACTCGAGCGAAGGGTTAGGCGTCACCGAGGAGCGCGACGTCGGCAACGTCTTTCTCTCGAGCACTGCCACGCTTCAGCTTCAGAAGTAGGTCGCGTGAGGCGAAGCGCACTCGGTTTTGCCAGACGAGTGCCTCCTGTGAATTCGCCCACTCCGCCTCAAAGTCAATGTCTGGCCGAGTTATGAGATCAGCGTAGTGAAGGGTTGACTTCATGGGCAAGTGCTGCGGGCGCTCCGACGGCGCAGCAATCGCTTCCTGCGGAAACGCTGGGGTGATTTCCATATTTGCGAACGCACGAAAGAGGCGAGTGGCATTCTCGGGTGATTGCTCCAAGAGAAGATCTAGGTCATCGGCCTCACGTTCGGCCGCGTAGAACTTCACTGCGAGGCCCCCGACCACAAGAAATCGGACGCTCTCAGCCAGGAGCGCTTGCAGGAGGTGGTCGTTTCCTCCGAAGGTGAACAGTTGCTGCACGTGACGCCTAACCAGTAATTGAGAATATCTGTTCATCCTGCCGAATCGGATGATACGCAGGGAAATACGTTGATCCAATCCAACACCTATCAGGTTCGATCATGAGGCGACGATTGCCCTATCGAGTAGGGCCATAGGATGTGCCGACGTTAGGAGCGCATCGTTCGAGACACCCCGCATAGGATGTGCTTCACTTCGTGAAGCACATCCTATGCGGGCAACAGGCGGAAGCACCAGCCTTCAATTGACAGCCGCTCGGGCGGGGTTATCTTGTTTGTGGCACGATAGTCAGGCTACCTCCAATTCTTCAATCCCAAGCCGCTTCCGACTCATGCATCAGGAATCAGGTCATCTCAAGCGCCGCCTGGGGCTAACCAGCGCAATTTCCATCACCGTGGGCGCCGTCATCGGCTCCGGCATCTTCATGAAGCCTTTGAGCGTGGCCCAGAGCCTGCCCAGCGAAGGCTGGATCTTCGCACTGTGGATCGGGCTGGGGCTGGTGTGCCTGTTCGGCGCTTTCGCTTATGCGGAACTCGGCGCCATGTTTCCCGAAGCCGGCGGGCAGTATGCTTTCCTGCGCGAGGGTTGGGGGCCGGCGGTCGGATTCCTGTACGGCTGGGTCTTCTTCTGGGCCATCAACAGCGGCACCATGGCGGCTCTGGCCACGGCTTTCGCCGAGTATCTGCTGCCTCTTCTGCAGATCGACAAGGCGGCCCATCCCTTGTCGGTGGTGGGGGTCGCCTCGCTGATGATCTTCCTGCTGGCGACGGTGAACCATTTCGGCGTGACCTTGGGGGCTCTGCTGCAGAATCTCTCCACATTCGCCAAGCTGGGGGCGCTGGGCCTCATCGTGCTGGGCGGCGCCTTTGCCGCGGCGGGTCATGGCGTCGCACCGACGACTGCGAGCGATCCCGCGGTGCAGTCGCTCAAGGTATCGGGACTGCTGACCGCCTTTACCGGCATTTTCTGGGCCTACGAGGGCTGGTATCAACTGCCCTTCAACGCCGCCGAACTGCGGCGGCCGGAGCGGCATCTGCCGCAGGGGTTGATCTTTGGAATGCTGCTGCTGATCGTCACCTATACGGCGGTGAACGCGATCTACCTGGAAGTGGTGCCCTTCGCCGAAATGCGCCAACTGCCCGCAGGCGCCGACCAACAGGTACCGTACCTGGCGGTGATGCGTATCTTCTCCCCCCAGGTGGCGGCTTACCTGACATTGCTGGTGGCAATATCGGTGATGGGAGCGGCCAATCCCAACCTTCTGTGCTCTTCCCGCGCGTTCTACGCCATGGGCCAGGACGGGCTGGTCCCCAAGAGGCTGAACTGGATTCATCCGCGCCACGGCACGCCCTCGGTGGCCATCTGGAGCCAGGCCCTGTGGGCCATCCTGCTGGTGCTGTACCTGAAGGAGTTTCACGACATCACGGCTTTCGTGGTGTTCGCCAGTTTCCTGTTCTATGCCATGACGGTGGCGGCCGTGTGGCGGTTGCGCCGGCGCCTGCCGGACCATCCCAGGCCTTATCGTTGCACGGGCTATCCGTTGACGCCGGCTTTGTTCATTCTGGTGACGGTGGCTTTCGTGGTTACCCTGCTGCTGGACCCGGTCGAGCGTCATAACGCCTTGGTGGGGCTGGCGATCCTGGCGGCCGGCGTGCCCTATTACTGGTGGCGCAAGCGCGCGGTGGGCGCCGCGCGCGGCGAGGGCTGAGGCAGGCCTTACTTGAGGAACTTGCGCAGCACTTTCCCTGCTTTCTGCTTGAGGCCCGGCGGCTGTGTCGGCTTGGCCGGCCGGTGGGCGAATTTGATCAGGTTGACGGGAATCCAGCGACCGTTGATGGGGGATTCGGCGGGAAAATCGCGATCGCGGACGAAGCACTCGAAATCGAACCACTGCCAATCGGGGTACCAGGTCCAGCAGTCGTTGCGCCGGTAGACCTCCACCGCGGCCCGGGTCAGCGCCGGATCGGTGGGCAGGCTCAGATAGTCGTCCGGATCCGGCGTCACGTAAGCCAGCATGAGTTCCAGGGACCGGTTGCTCACGTAATTGCTGAACCAGAGTTGGAAGCCTAGTTCCTGGCGCAGCGCGCTGAGGACCCGGTAGACCTGGATATGGTCTTCGTGGCCGTATTCGCCCCAAGGATTATGGGTGATGACGTTACGCACCCCCGTCAGGCGTTCCCGCAGCATGGCGCGCAAGGTAGAGGCGTTTTTCCGGTAGGCGGCTTCCGCTTCCGGCTTCTTCGACAGTTCGATGCCATATTCGTTGAGGACCGGCACTCTCCAGTCGGCGCCATTGAAGCTATCCGCTTCGTCCAGTCCCAGAGACTGGATGCCCCGCACCGGATGTTCCTCGAGGCTGCGCTTTCGGGCCGGGCCTGACTGCGTGTCGGCGGGATAGGCCAGGAAGCAGATGAGCACCTGTCCGACCTTGCCTGCGACCGAACTGGCCCAGAGAATTTCGTCATCCGGGTGGGCCACCACGAGCGCGGAGTGTTCCAGCATGACGTTGTAAAAGGCTGAAGTACAGGCGTCTTGTTTGGGCGGGTTTTCCGGTTGCATGGCGTTTTCCTTGTGCCGGCGCAGGTGCTTGTCAGCGGGCCGGCGATGAGTGACACTAAATCAGCTTTATTCGGACTATCAGCAGTTTCCGCAACGGAGGAGCATGAGTAGCACCCAGGATATGCGGTCCAGCCCACCGGTGAGTGAGGGCTTCACAGGTCCAGGATCCCAACTGCGCCGCGCACGTGAAAATCACAGTCTATCCATCGAATCGGTGGCGGCACAGCTCCATGTGCTGCCCAAGATAATAGCCGCCCTGGAGGCTGAGGACTATGCGAAGCTGCCGTCGCCGGTTTTCGTGCGCGGGTATCTGCGCAGTTATGCCAAGGTCGTTGGGCTCTCCCCGGAGCCCTTGATCGAGTCCTACAACCGGGTCGCCGGCGGTGAACTTGAGCTCACGCCCGCCGAGCCCGAGGACGCCGAAGAGCGGCCGATGCGCTGGAGCATCTATGTGGGCGTGCTGGCCGGCCTGGCCGCGGCGGTCCTGTGGGTGAATCGCGACGGGCTGGTGCAATATTGGACTGGGCCGGCTTCGCCAGCGGATGAGGTGGCGGCGCTGCCGCCGGTCGCCGAACCTGTAGTCCGGTTGCCGGAGCCGTCCGAGGCGCCTCTCGCGCCAAAGCCGGCGGCGATTGCTGATCAGCCGGCCGAAGCGTCGGCGCCGCCCGTCGCCGAGGTGACGGCACCACCGCCGACGGCAATGCCGGCGGCCGAGCCAAGCGCAGCCAAACCGGCGCGGGAGGAGACAGTCGCGTCCACGGTCGGGCAGGGGCCGGACCAGCTCACGGTCCGGATTTCCGAGGATTCCTGGGTCGCCATTCGTGATGCCTCGGGACAGCGCCTGATCTACGGCAAGCTCTCCGCTGGCACGGTGAAGACCATACGCGGCGAGGCGCCCTTCGCGCTGGTGCTGGGGAATGCCTCCGCCGCCCAGGTGGAGTTCAACGGGCAATCGGTGGATCATTCCAAGTACACCGTTGGCGCCGTGGCCCGCTTCAAGATACTGAAGTAGTAATTCCTTCCCGATGCCCGTATCTGGTGCACGGGATATTCCTTTAACGGTGCATCCCTTCCGCGTGTTTCCGTCCAACAGGCCGCCGGAGCGACAATCTGCGGCCTCGCCGGGCATGGCACGTTTGTTTCTTGTCGCGTAAGGAGTTATTTCAATAATGGCTGCCAAGGAGCTTTAAACCGCCATGTCCCATTCGTATGCCCTGGAACGCCACGGCGACAAAGAAAATTCCGCTTTTTTCGAACAATACCTGCCCAGACTCCTGGAGGAGCGCGACCGCCTCGGTCTGACGGACATGATCCGCGAGATCGATGCCCTGATGATCACGGTGGATCCGGGGCGCAGCATCGAGTACATCGGCGAGCTGTGCTTGATGACGCCCTATCACTACCTGGTCACCTTGGAGAGCGAGTCCCACTTCACCCATGTCCTGCGGGTCAACATGGACTACCCGGACCTGCTGGTGCGCGAGGTGAAGGATCCGAACACCCGGGGCATCTTCCGCAGTCTCAACGAGGTGTATCCCATCGGCGCCAAGAAGCCCAACAGCCGCTACATTGGCGAGGTGCTGCGGGTCACTGATCTCCATGGCGTGGTGGAACTGCAGAAGAGCCGGGAGTTCCGCTTCTTTTCCCAGGACGATATCCGCAAGCTGGAGCTGCCGGGGAACCTGGCCGTCAGCAAACCCTCGCCATACACCCACAACATCGTGGCTTATCTGGAGCGCCCCGCGGATGCCCTGCGCGTCTACTCACTGGGGCTCAGCAGCATCCGCAGCGACGTGCAGGATGTCTATCTGGCTGCCAAGGAACTGCAAGCCAAGTTGAAGCTGGACGATCTGATCCTGCCCATCGACCACCTGGCCACGCGCGTCTACAGCCAGAACCGCGAGGTGGCCATTCTGGAATGGCTGTCCTGGTCCAGCTACTACTATTGGGGGTCCTTCGATATCAAGGACCAGAACTCGTCCACCAATGTCACCAAGAGCGTGCACTTCTCCAGCGAGCTGCGCAGTCCGGCCAAGGTCTTCACCGCCAACAACACGCCCTATTTCGTGAACCACCTGGACGGCCTGCCTTCGCCCACCGAGAACTTCGTGCGCAACTACGGCCCGCGCCTGCACCACATCGCCCTGGCGGTGCGCGACGGGGAGCGCGGTGGCAAGGAGAATATCGATTACGTGGTAGGGGAGATCGCTCGGCAGGGCAAGTCATTCCTGTTGGACGTGATCGGTTCAAAGGAAGAGGGGCTGAAGCAGATCTTCTCCAGCGCCTCGGAACATTCCTCGCTGATCATCGAGTACGTCCAGCGCTTCGGCGACTTCGAGGGCTTTTTCACCAAGCAGAACGTGGCGGAGCTGACCCACGCGGCTGGCGTTGAAGAGGAACTGAATTCCTTGCAAGCGGAAATGGGAGCCGGGCGAGCCGTTACCCACTAAACCTGGGGCCACCGTTGTGGCGGCCGCCGATGATTCAGAACTGGCTCCAGTCGTCCTCGTCCGCAGCGACGGAAGCGGTCGGCGGGGGCGGGGCCATGCCAGGCTCGGGTGGCGGCAGACTTTGGGCAGGCCTTGCCGTGGCCGTTGCGTTTCCTGCTTCTGCAACCCTGAAATGGGATACCAGCTCGGACAGGGATGCTACCTGCAATTCCAGTGATTCCGCCGACATGGCGGTCATCTCCACCAGGGCGGTATTCTGCTGGGTGACGACGCCCACGCGAGCCACAGCCTGGTTGACCAGCCCGATGCCATCGCTTTGCGCCCGAGATTCTTCGGCAATGCCGGTGATGATGCCGGTCACCTGGTTCACGGCGCCGACAATCTCGTCCATGGTTTCGCCGGTTTCGCGCTCCAGCTTGGCGCCGCCTTCCACCTTCTTCACGGACTCGCCGATCAGGGTGTGAATTTCTTTTGCGGCCGACGCTGAACGCTGGGCCAGGTTGCGCACTTCCGCCGCAACCACGGCGAAGCCGCGCCCGTGCTCTCCCGCCCGGGCCGCCTCCACCGCGGCGTTCAGGGCGAGGATATTGGTCTGGAAGGCGATGCCGTCGATGACGGCGATGATCTCTACCACCTTGCGCGAACTTTCGTCGATTTCCTCCATGGTCTCCATCACCTTGTGGATGATGGTGCCGCCGCGCCCGGCCACCTCGGAGGCGGTTTTGGCCATGCGGTCGGCTTGTCCCGCATTGCCGGCGTTGCGCTTGACAGTGGCGGCCAGGACGTCCATCTGCGTCGCGGCCTGTTCCAGTCCGGAGGCCTGTTCTTCGATGCGCGAGGACAGTTCGCTGCTGCTCTGGGCAATTTCGCGGGCGGCGGAATGGATAGCGTCCGTGGCTTCCTGGATGCTCTTGACGCTCAGCCCCAGGTTGCGGATGGTGGTGTTGACGTCGTCCTTCAGCCGGGCGAAGTCGCCTTGGTAACTGGCTTCGATCTCGTGGGTGAGGTCGCCCTGGGCCAGGGCCGCCAAGGCTTCAGAGACATCCCGGATCGGACCGACGATGGCGTCCAGGGTGCCGTTCACTCCCTCCACGATGCGCCGGTAGTCGCCATGGTGGCGGGGGGCGTCGGCGCGGACGGACAACTGGCCTTCCACGGCCGCCTGGGCCAGTCTGTGGACATCGGTGACCAGGGCATTGACGTTGTCGATGGCGGCATTGAGGTTGTTCTTGATGATGTTGAAGTCGCCGGCGAATTCCTCCGTGATCTTGGGCGGCAAGTCGCCACGGGCAATGCGGTCCACATAGTTGGCCGCGATGCCTATGGGGCCGGTAACCGCGTCGAGGGTGCCATTGAAGCCGGCCACGATGTTGCGAAATGCGCCCTCATGGGCGGCCGTGTCCGCGCGAGCGGAGAGCCGCCCCTCGCGCGCTGCGCGTGCGAGTTGCAGCACATCGCCATCCATGCGCTCCAGGGCCGCTATGCAGGTGTTCAGGTTTTTCCGGATCAGGTTGAACTCCCCTGCATACTGCTCGGTGATGAGCGGGGGTATGTCGCCGTGGGCGATGCGGTCGACATAGTCGGCGGCCACATGCAGGGGGCCGGTCATGGCATCCAGCGTCTCGTTGAAACCCTGCAGGATACGGCGGTACTCGCCCTGGTAGCGTTCAGGCGCGGAGCGTTCAGACAAATGCCCGAGCGTCGCCGCATCGCAGACCTTGCGCATCTCTGCGGTCAGGCTGCGGATGGCAGTCACCAACTGCGCCAGCGAGCCGATGAGGCTCATGGGCTCTACCTGCTTGTCGAATTCGACGTTCAGATCGCCGTCCGCCACCCGGCGCACGAGCCGCGCCGCTTCAGCGGGCTCGCCCCCCAGGATCTGGAAAATTCGGCGGAACAACCAGTAGCCGCCGCCGGCCACGAACACGGCGGTGAGCAATGACAGCAGGATGCCGGTCCAGAGGGCGCTTTGCGCTTGTGCCTGGACGTTCAGCTTTTCCGCCTGGTTGCTCTCGGCCAGTGAGCTCAGCGCGTCCAGCAGGCGCTTCTTGATCTCCCGCCAGGCCGGCGTTTCCTGCTGGTTGAGGATTTGTTCGGCCGCGGGCCGGTTGCCTTGCTGGATCTGGCGCAAAAGCTCTTTCTGCATGTCCCGCTGCTTTCCGGCGAATGTGGCGACCTCGGTCAACTCCTTTTCATGCACCTTGAGGATTGACGATACGGCGGCGGCTTCGCGGAGCGCCGTGTCGAAGTCCTGCTGCGCCTTGGCCAGGTTTTCGTAGGCTGTCTTGTTGGCGGGGTCGAGCAGGATGTTGCGCAGGGCCTGGCCCATCTGCAGACCCTGGGCATAGCCTTCCTGGATGCGCTTCTGCAGCACCAGCTGCGTATCCATGAGTTGCCCGAAATGTGACGAGGTGGACTCCAAGGCATACAAAGCGACGCCATTGGCCAGCACGAATAACGCCAGAAAGCCGGCGAGCCCCCAAAGCAGTTGTTTGCGCAGCATAAAGCCTCCCAGGATTGATCTTAGGGATCTCGCGCGCATTAGGCGGTCGCTGAAGTGGACGGCTGCGAAGGCAACCCGATGATCGGCGGAAATCGGCCGCGCCAAACCGCTTGGCGCCCTGGCGGACGCCCCGGTTCAGCCTGTTCTGATAGTTCGGTGGGGGCCGCTCTGAGCAAGTATAGACAGGGCGGCGACTCCCGGAGGGAATGGTGGAAGGCGGCGGCTGGGTAGCCGCCGCCCGGCGCGTCAGCTCTTGAGGACGACCAGCACTTCGTCCAGCATCTTCTTGGCGTCGCCGAAGAGCATGCGGTTGTTGTCCTTGTAGAACAGCGGGTTGTCCACGCCCGCATAGCCCGAGGCCATGGAGCGCTTCATCACGATGGAGGTCTTGGCTTTCCACACCTCCAGCACCGGCATGCCGGCGATGGGACTGTTGGGATCGTCCTGGGCGCCCGGATTGACGATGTCGTTGGCGCCGATGACCATGGCCACGTCGGTTTCCGGGAAGTCCTCGTTGATCTCGTCCATCTCCAGCACGATGTCGTAGGGCACTTTCGCTTCTGCCAGCAGCACGTTCATGTGGCCGGGCATGCGTCCCGCCACCGGGTGGATGCCGAAACGCACGTTGACGCCGCGATCGCGCAGCACCTTGGTGATCTCGAACACCGTGTGCTGGGCCTGGGCCACCGCCATGCCGTAGCCCGGCACGATGATGACATTGGACGCCTCTCGCAACAGTTCCGCGGTCTCCTCGGCGCTGATGGGCTGCACCTCGCCGGCCGGCTCCGCACCGGCCGCTGCCGGCGCGCCGCCTTCGGTGCCGAAACCGCCGGCGATCACCGACACGAAGTTGCGGTTCATGGCGCGGCACATGATGTAGGACAGGATGGCGCCGGAAGAGCCCACCAGGGCACCGGTGACGATCAGCAGGTCATTGGACAGCATGAAGCCCGTGGCCGAGGCGGCCCATCCCGAGTAGCTGTTGAGCATGGAGACCACCACCGGCATGTCGGCGCCGCCGATGGCCATGACCATGTGCACGCCGAAGGCCAGCGCAATGGCGCTCATCACCAGCAGCCAGAAGATGCCCATGAAGCCCTCGACGCCGAGGAACAGCTTGCCCACGAAGATCACCACCAGCAGGCCGGCCAGGTTGATCCAGTGGCGCCCAGGCAGGAGCATCGGTTTGCCGCTGATCTTGCCGGACAGCTTGCCGAAGGCGATCACGGAGCCGGAGAAAGTGACGGCGCCGATGAGGATGCCGATGTAGATCTCCAGTTCGTGGATGGTCTTCTCCGCCCCTGCGAAGCTGGAGGTCGGATCGATGTAGTTGGCGTAACCCACCAGCACGGCGGCGAGACCTACCAGGCTGTGCATCAGGGCCACCAGTTCCGGCATCTCGGTCATCTTGACCTTGATGGCGGCGAACACGCCCACGCCGCCGCCGATGAGCATGGCCAGGATGATGGGCACGTAGCTGTTGACCTTGGGCCCGAACACCGTCGCCAGGATGGCGATGGACATTCCGACGATGCCGTAGAGATTGCCGCGTCTTGCGGTCTCAGGATTGGAGAGCCCGCCCAGGCTCAGGATGAACAGGATGGTCGCACCGATATACGATACGGTAACTAATCCTTCTGACATTGTTATTTCCCCCGATTATTTACGGAACATGCGCAGCATGCGCTGAGTGACCCAGAAGCCGCCCATCATGTTGACCGAAGTCAACGCGATGGCGAGCGCCGCCAGCCCGGTCAGTATCGCGCCCGGGGAAGAAATCTGGATCAGCGCGCCGATGGCGATGATGCTGCTGATGGCGTTGGTGACGCTCATCAGGGGGGTGTGCAGGGCCGGCGTCACGTTCCAGATCACCATGTAGCCCACGAAGCAGGCCAGCACGAACACGGTGAAATGGGCCATGAAGGCGGCCGGCGCGGTGGCGCCCAGACCGAAGAACGCCAGGGCGCCCAGGCCCAGGGTGATGGCGGATTTGGCCCAGGCGGGCAGCTCGGCCTTGGGCTTGGGCGGTTCCACGGGTTTGGCGGCAGCGGCCGGCTGGGCCGGCGCGGCGGAAATGCGCGGAGGAGGGGGTGGATAGGTGATGCTGCCGTCCTTGATGACGGTGGCGCCGCGGATGACCTCATCTTCCATGTTGACGTCGATGTTGCCGTCCTTGGTCTTGCACAATTCCTCCAGCATGCGCAGCAGGTTGGTGGCGTAGAGGGTGCTGGACTGTTTGGACAGGCGGCTGGGCAGGTCGGTGTAGCCGATGATGGTGACGCCGTGGCGCACCACCACCTCGCCGGGCACGGTCAGTTCGCAGTTGCCGCCCTGCTCGGACGCCAGGTCGACGATGACGCTGCCGGGCTTCATGCTCTCCACCATGCCGGCTGTGATCAGTTTGGGCGCAGGCTTGCCGGGGATCAGGGCGGTGGTGATGATGATGTCCACATCCATCGCCTGGCGGGCGTAGAGTTCGCGCTGGGCCTTCTGGTAGCCCTCGGACATGACCTTGGCGTAGCCGCCGACGCCGGTGCCTTCCTCCTGGTAGTCCACATCGACGAACTCGGCGCCCAGGGATTTCACCTGATCCTTCACCTCGGGACGGGTGTCGGAGGCGCGCACGATGGCTCCGAGGCCCGCGGCGGCGCCGATGGCCGCCAGTCCCGCCACGCCCACGCCGATGATGAACACCTTGGCCGGCGGCACCTTGCCCGCGGCGGTGATCTGGCCGGTGAAGAAGCGGCCGAAGTGGTGGGCGGCTTCCACCACGGCGCGGTAGCCGGCGATGTTGGCCATGGAGCTCAGGGCGTCCAGCTTTTGCGCGCGGGAGATGCGCGGCACCATGTCCATGGCCAGGACGGTGGCCTTGCGCGCGGCGAGCTGATCCAGGAGATCGGGGTTCTGGCCGGGCCAGATGAAGCTGATCAGGTTGCCGCCTTCCCGCAGCAGTTCCACCTCGTTGATCCCGAGGTCCGGGCGCGCTTCCGGGGCGCGGACCTTGAGCACGATGTCCGAGGACGCCCATAAGGAGCTGGCGTCGCTGATGATCTCGACGCCCGCCTCCCGGTAGGTCTCGTCGGAAAAATTGGCAGCATCGCCGGCACCCGTCTCCACGGCCACCGAGAACCCCAGTTTCTGCAGTTTCTCGGCCACTTCCGGCGTTGTCGCAACACGCTTCTCCCCTGCGTGTATCTCTTTGGGAACCCCTATTCTCATAACAAAATCTCCTCCGCACATTATTGAACCCCGTCAGAGCGGGGCATGTTGTTGTCGTGGATGATGAGCAGCGAATCGGCCACAAAGAGCGCCAAACTCACCGGCCAAGGCCGGTTTCCCTTATCCCTCGCCCACTGGTTCGGCGGAGAGGGGGGTGATCGCGGGGCGGCGGGAAGTCTCGGGCGGATCAGGAAAACAAGATTACATCCGAAAAATTCACCATCTAAAGGGAGAACGTTGACAAGTCGATCTCTGTCGGTCGAAAGCAGCCCGTGACTTCTATACAGGGAAAGAGCCGGGGCGGTCAATCTTTTTCGGGGCGCCGGGCGCTCCGCCTTCGGCAGCCTGCAGCCAGGGCGCCTAAGGGGGCTTGCGAATGGACGCGCGCCTGCGTTCCGGTTGATAATCTCCGCAAAAAGACAGCGACGCCGGCAGGCATTGCAGAGCGTTTCCTTGAGCCCAGATCGCCTATCCCTAAGTTTCTGCAGACTCTCGATGCGCCGCCATCTGGGCGCCGACCTTACAGCGAATCGGCGATTCGGTAGCCACTCGGCGACACTTGTCTTGACAGGATTTTTTTGTATCTTAGCGACGCCATGAGCAGCCTCATTCAAGTCGAACAACTTTCGCGCTATTACGGCGGCCAGTGTGCCGTGAACAACGTCAGCTTCTCCCTGGAGAAAGGCGAGATCCTGGGATTTCTGGGGCCCAACGGCGCCGGGAAGTCCACCACCATGCAGATGATCTGCGGCAACCTGGCGCCGACCGTCGGCCAGATCCTCATCAACGGCATCGACATCCTGGACAATCCGAAGGAGGCCAAGCGCGAGCTGGGCTATCTGCCGGAGAATCCGCCGGTGTATCGGGAACTGACGGTGGACGAATACCTGGATTACTGCTCCAGCCTGCACCGTATCCCGCGGGATAAAGCGCGCCGCGCGGTGGACAACGCCAAGGAGCGCTGCGGTCTGACCGAGGTGGGCCAGCGCCTCATAAACAACCTGTCCAAGGGCTATCAGCAGCGGGTGGGCATCGCCCAGGCCATCCTGCACACGCCCGCCGTGATCATCCTGGACGAGCCCACGGTGGGCCTGGATCCCATCCAGATCCGCGAGATCCGCGAGCTGATCCGTGACCTGGGGCGCGAGCACGGCATCATTCTGTCCACCCACATCCTGCCGGAAGTGCAGGAGTCCTGCACGCGGGTGCAGATCATCCATCAGGGCAAGCTGGTGCTGAACGACAGCATCCAGGGCCTGGAGCAACAGATGCGCGCCTCCAGCGTGCTGCTCGGCACCCGCGAAATGCCGGAACTCATGCGCCTCTATGGCATCGAGGGCGTGCAGTCCATCACCGAACTGGGCGAGCACCGCTACCGCATCTTCCACGACAAGGACCGGAATCCGGCGGAGCAGATCGCCGCCGCCGTGGTAGCTGGAGGCTGGGGACTCATTGAACTGACCCCGGAGCGGCGCAGCATGGAACAGATCTTCATCGACATCACCCAACACAGCACCCAGACGGAGGCATAAGAGGCAATGATGGCCTTCACCATTGCGGGGCGCGAACTCCGCACGATGTTCCTTTCGCCCCTGGCCTGGTCCATCCTCGGCGTGATCCAGCTCATCCTCGCCTACATGTTCCTGGCCCAACTCGACTACTACCTGATGCTGCAACCGCGCATCGCCGGAATGGAGGACGCGCCCGGCATCACCGACCTGATCGTGGTGCCCTTGTTCGGCAATGCCGGCGTCATCCTGCTGCTGGTGACGCCGCTATTGACCATGCGCCTGATCAGCGAGGAGCGGCGCAACCGCACACTGAGCCTGCTGTTCACCGCGCCGGTCTCCATGACGGAGATCATTCTGGGGAAATACCTGGGCGTCTTGGCCTTTCTCATGATCATGGTGGTGATGATCACCGCCATGCCGATCTCGCTTTTGTTGGGCGGCGGCTTGGACTTCGGCAAGCTGGCGGCCTGCGTGCTGGCCCTGAGCCTGCTGCTGGCGGGCTTTGCCGCCGTCGGCCTGTTCATCTCCAGCCTGGCGCAGCAGCCGACAGTGGCCGCCATCTCCACCTTCGGCGCACTCTTAGGGCTTTGGATCATCGACTGGTCGGGTAAGGAGGAAGGCCAGGGCAGCGGTCTGCTGGAATACCTGTCCATGCTGCGCCACTACGAGAGCCTGCTTAAAGGCCTGGTGAGCACCACGGACCTGGCCTATTTCATTCTGTTCATCCTGGCTTTCCTGGTGCTGAGCGTACACACCCTGGATAACGACCGCCTGCAAAAATGAAGATCAACGCCCGCACCCATCTGGAGATCCGCCTCCAGAACCTGAGCTTCACCCTGCTGTTCCTGGCCGCGATTGGCCTGCTCGCCTGGCTGAGCACGCGTTATTCCACCCAGTTCGACTGGACCGCCGGCGGGCGCAACACCTTGTCCGAGGCTAGCTCCAAGGTGCTTGACCTGCTTCAGGGTCCGGCCAAGGTCACCGCCTATGCCCGTGAGGACAAAGGCTTGCGCCAGCGCATTACCGATCAGGTGGGCCGCTTCAGCCGCAAGAAGCCCGACCTGGCCCTGGCCTTCGTCAATCCCGATTTGCAGCCGGACAAGGTGCGCGAGTTGGGGATCACGGTGGACGGCGAACTCATCATCGAGTACCAGGGCCGCAGCGAGCAGGTTCAGGAAGCAACCGAAAGCGCCATCGCCAATGCCCTGCAGCGCCTGGTCCATGCCAAGGAACAGCACGTGGTGTTTCTGGAAGGTCACGGCGAGCGCTCGCCCAAGGGCCAGGCCAACCACGACCTGGGCCAGTTCGGCGATGAACTGGGGCGCAAGGGTATCGGCGTTTCCATGGTCAATCTGGCGGTGACCCCCGATATTCCGGACAACACGGATTTGCTGGTGCTGGCCAGTCCCGAGGTCAACCTACTGCCCGGCGAGGTGAGCCTGATCCAGGCCTACGTGAAGAAAGGCGGCAATCTTCTATGGCTCGCGGAGCCTGGTGATATCAAGGGACTGGCGCCGCTGGCCCAGCAGCTGGGGCTGAAATTCCTGCCGGGCACGGTGGTTGACGCCTCCACCCAGTTGTTCGGCATCAACGACCCCACCTTTGCCCTGGTGGCGGAGTATCCGCCGCATCCGGTGACCCTGGGCTTCGAGATGATGAGCTTGTACCCGGGCGCCGCCGCGATCGAAAAGGAGGGCGAGGTAGACTTCGAGCGCACGCCCATCCTGGGTACCCTGAAGCGCTCCTGGACCGAGACCGGCCCCATCAAGGACAAGATTCAGTTCGACGCCAATACCAGCGAGCGTGAGGGCCCGCTGGAGATTGCTTATGCCTTGGTGAGGCCCAAGCCCAAGACGGACGGCGACAAGCCCGAGGCCACAGAGGCCGGCCAAGCCAAGGAAACCAAGCCTGCCGAGCAGCGGGTGCTGGTGGTGGGCGACGGCGACTTCCTTACCAACGCCTTCCTGGGCAACGGGGGCAATCTGAACCTGGGCCTGAACATGATCCACTGGCTCAGTCAGAACGAGGCCTTCCTCAATATTCCCGCCAAGGCTGCGTCCGACCGCACGCTGAACCTTTCGTCTGCGGCTTCCGGTAGCATTGCCATCGGCTTCCTGTTCCTGCTGCCCTTCCTCCTGATCGGGGCCGGCGCGCTCATCTGGTTCAATCGTCGGAGACGCTGATGAAAACGAGGCTGTTGCTGAATCTGCTACTCCTGTCTGTCGTCCTGGCGCTCGCTGCCCTGGTGGTCTATGAGCCCGGCGTCGAAGAGCCGCAGGTCGTGCATCTGACCGATCTGGACGAGAGCACCATCGACCATATCGTGCTTGAGAACAAGGAAGTCATCGTTTTCGAGAAGCGCGAAGGCCACTGGTGGCTGACCGCGCCCTTCAGCGCCCCCGCCAACGAGATCCGCATGCGCCAGTTGCTGGACATCGCCAATGCAGAGAGCGAGGCGCGCTATCCGTTCGTGCCCGAGGATCAGAGCAAATACGAATTGGACAAGCCCAAGGCCAAGCTGACCCTGGGTAAGGTGACCCTGATCTTTGGCGGTTCCGACCCCATCGACATGCGCCGCTATGTCTGGGTCGGCGATACCCTGCATCTGGTGAATGACGATTTTTCCCATCATCTGACCGCGCCGGCCACGGATTACGTGGACAAGAAGCTGCTGCCCGATGACGCCCACATCCAGAGTCTGCTGTTGCCTGGCATCAAGGCCGACAAATCTGCCGACGGGCACTGGACCATCGAGCCGAGCAGCGAGGCCGATGCCGGCATCAATGACCTCGTCATGGCCTGGCAGACGGCGCGGGCGATAGACGTTAAGCGTCTGGACCAGCCCGCACAGGGCGATATCGCCAGGATCGCCTTCAGCGATCACGGGCCGGTGGAATTCGTGATCCTGCAGCGCGAGCCCGACCTGGTGCTGGCCAGGCCCGACTGGGGCCTCAAATATGTGGTGGCAACGGACATGGCCAAGTCCTTGCTGGCCTTGCAGAAACCACAGCCCAGCCCGTCGCCGGGCGCATCCACCGGGCAGGAGGAAGAAGGCGAGGACGAGGATGACGGGAGCGAACCGACCGTGGAGGGCGAAGCCGCGGGCATGGAAGAGGAGATGGAGACCGAAGGCGAGGACGTGGAGTAGGGCGACAACCGCTGGAAGCGCCTTTCGCTTGCGCCGTGCCTGAACTGCCGGAAGTCGAAACCACCCGCCGGGGCATCGAGCCCCATGTGGCGGGCCGGATTATTCAAAGGGTAGAGGTCCGCGACGGGCGTTTGCGCTGGCCCGTTCCGCCGGACCTGTCCGCCAAGTTGGAGGGTCGCCCCATCGGCGGGGTTGGGCGGCGCGGCAAGTATCTCCTGTTCGATGCAGGCGCGGGCACCTTGCTGGCGCACCTGGGCATGTCAGGAAGTCTTCGCATCACCGATCCGGCAGTCCCGCCGCGCAAGCACGATCACGTGGACTTTCTTCTCGAGGGCGGCGCCTGCCTGCGCTACCACGACCCGCGTCGTTTCGGCTGCCTGCTCTGGGTGGAAGGCGACGCGGCAGCCCATCCCTTGCTGGCGGAACTGGGCGTGGAACCCTTCTCGCCCGAATTCGGCGGGGCTTATCTGCACCGTCGCGCGCGGGGCCGCGCGGCGGCGGTCAAGGCCTTCATCATGGACAGTCATCTGGTGGTGGGCGTGGGAAACATCTACGCCAGCGAGGCGCTGTTCATGGCGGGCATCCATCCGGGCCGCGAGGCGGGCAGCATCAGCGCACGCCGTTATGGCCGGCTGGCGCAAGCTATCGTCGAGGTCTTACAGGCGGCCATCGCCCAGGGTGGAACGACCTTGCGCGATTTCGTCAACGAGGCCGGACGCCCCGGCTATTTCCAGCAGACCCTCAACGTCTATGGCCGCGAGGGCGAGCCCTGCAAAGCCTGCGGGACGACGATCCGGAGCGAGCGCATCGGCCAGCGGGCCAGTTGCTACTGCCCGCGCTGTCAGCGCTGAGTTCTCAGCGGCGCCGTTCCTTGGAGACCAATTCCTTGTATTGGCGGAAAAACGACAGGGCGGCATAGATCATCACCGCGAACAGCACCCATTCCTGGGGAGAGACGCTGGTGGAGTCCTCGTCCAGGAAGACGATGCCGAAGACCGCGACGGTGAACAGGGCAACGTAATTGAATAGGCTCATGGCTTGTGGGACACGGGTTGGTGGTCCGCGATGCGGGACCCTTGTACTTTGAGCGTTCCTGCAGCCGAAAGTTTGCGGTAAGCTGCGCGCTGCCGCAAGATGCGGCCGGAGCCGCGGAAATCCATCCGCGGCCTTCCCGTCGGGGACCGAGCCTCGCGCGCCGCCCGAACCTTTGGAACGACAGGCTTTTCCCATGATGGATTCTCAAAAGAAATACGCCCAGACCTTCAGCTTCGAATTCTTCCCGCCCAAGACCGACCAGGCCACCGAGAACCTCCGCGCGACGACGCTGAAGCTCGCCCGGCTGAAGCCGCGCTTCTGTTCCGTGACCTTCGGCGCGGGCGGTTCCACGCGGGAAAAGACCTTCGAAACCGTGGTGGACATCCAGCGCAACACGGGCATCGAGGCAGCGCCCCATCTTTCCTGCGTCGCCTCCACCCGCGAGAACATCCGCGAGGTGCTGCAGGCTTATAAGGACCAGGGCATACGGCATATCGTGGCCCTGCGCGGCGACATGCCGTCCGGCATGCTCTCCGCCGGCGAGTTCCGCTACGCCAACGAACTGGTGGCCTACATCCGTCAGGAGATGGACAGCCATTTCCATATCGAGGTGGCCGCCTATCCGGAAATGCACCCGCAGGCGCCCAATTACGAGGCGGACCTGCGTAATTTCAAGCGCAAGGTGGAGGCGGGCGCCAACAGCGCCATCACCCAGTATTTCTACAATCCGGAAGCCTATTTCCGCTTCATCGACGATTGCGAGAAGGCCGGCATCGACATTCCCATCGTGCCTGGCATCATGCCCATCACCAACTACTCCCAGTTGGCGCGCTTTTCCGACTTGTGCGGAGCGGATATCCCGCGCTGGATACGCAAGCGCCTGGAAGTGTTCGGGGATGACCGCCAGTCCATTCGCGCCTTTGGCATCGAGGTGGTCACGGACCTGTGCCGCCGCCTGCTGGAGCAGGGTTCGCCGGGCTTGCATTTCTATACCCTCAACCAGGCGGAAGCGACCCTGACCATCTGGGACAACCTGGGGCTGGGCGATCCCGCCGAAGCGCGGTAGGAGCGGCCTCCGGGCCGCGATTCGTAAGGCTGCGAGCGAGCTAGCATGTTACGGGGCAACCAGGCACTCATAGACCGCGACCTGGCGGTTCTCTGGCATCCCTGCACGCAGATGAAGGACCACGAGGCGCTGCCCCCCGTTCCGATCCGCCGTGGCCAGGGCGTCTGGCTGGAGGACTTCGAGGGCAAGCGTTATCTGGATGCCATCAGCTCCTGGTGGGTAAACCTGTTCGGGCACGCGAACCCGTACATCAACGCCGCCCTGCGCGCCCAGGCGGAGGAACTGGAGCATGTGATCCTGGCCGGCTTCGCCCACGAACCGGCGGTGCGCCTGGCCGAGCGCCTCGTCAGCCTCGCACCGCCTGGACTCTCCCGCTGCTTCTACGCCGATAACGGTTCCTCGGCGGTGGAGGTGGCGCTGAAGATGAGCTACCACCATTGGCGCAATCTGGGGCGGACCCGCAAGACGCGCTTCATCACCCTGGAGAACAGCTACCACGGCGAAACCCTGGGTGCCCTGGCGGTGGGCAATGTGCCCCTGTACAAAGAAACCTACGCCCCCTTGCTGATGGATGTGATCAGCGTGCCCTCGCCGGACTGTTATCACCGGGCACCGGGCGAATCCTGGGATGCGCATGCGCTGCGCCGCTTTGCCGACATGGAATCGGCCCTGGCATCCCATGCCGAGGAAGCCTGCGCTGTCATTGTCGAGCCCCTGGTGCAATGCGCCGGCGGCATGCGCATGTACCCGCCTGTCTACCTGCAGCGCCTGCGCGAGGCCTGCGACCGGCACGGCGTGCACCTGATCGCCGACGAGATCGCCGTGGGTTTTGGCCGGACGGGAACGCTGTTTGCGTTCGAGCAGGCGGGCATCACCCCGGATTTCCTGTGCCTGTCCAAGGGATTGACGGGCGGGTATCTGCCCCTGTCCGCCGTGCTGACCCGGGAATCCATTTACCAGGCCTTTTACGACGACTATGCCAGCCAGAAAGCCTTCCTGCATTCCCACAGCTATACCGGGAACGCACTAGCCTGTGCCGTGGCCCTGGCCACCCTGGACCTGTTCGAGCGGGACGATGTGATTGCGCGCAATCGTGATAAGTCCAAAACGATGAGCGAGGCGGCGGCGGTGTTTGCGGACCACCCCCATGTGGCCGAGGTACGCCAGACCGGCATGATCCTGGCCATCGAGCTGGTCAAGGACAAGGCTTCCCGCGAGCCTTATCCCTGGCAGGAACGGCGAGGCCTTTCCGTCTACCGCC
This sequence comes from Methyloterricola oryzae, assembly GCF_000934725.1. Classification (NCBI taxonomy): domain Bacteria; kingdom Pseudomonadati; phylum Pseudomonadota; class Gammaproteobacteria; order Methylococcales; family Methylococcaceae; genus Methyloterricola; species Methyloterricola oryzae. The sequence goes on along the minus strand of NZ_JYNS01000001.1, from coordinate 772,216 downwards.
ATGGGCTGGATCGGGGCGTGCTGCTGCGGCCTTTGGGCAACGTCATCTATTTCATGCCGCCCTATGTGATCAGTGACGAGGAAATCCGCTTCATGGCCGACGTGGCTTATGAGGGCGTCTGCCGGGCGACGGAGGACTGAATGCGCATTTCCCGGCTCTATCTGCCCTTGCCTTTGCAGAGTGGCGAAATGCTGAGCCTGGACGAGGAAAGCGCCCATTACCTGCGCAGCGTGCTGCGGCTCAAGCCCGGCGCCGACCTGGTGGTGTTTAACGGAGAAGGCGGGGAGTTCCCCGCGCGGGTGCTGGAAGCCCATCGCGAGGGCGTGCGGTTGGATCTGGGCGAGCGCCGCGCGCGGGAGAGCGAATCGCCATTGTTCACCCACCTGGGACTGGGGATTTCCCGTGGCGAGCGCATGGATCTGGCCATACAAAAGGCCGTGGAACTGGGCGTGAGCCAGTTGACGCCCTTGTTCACCGAGCACTGCGTGGTGCAACTGGACGGCGCGAAGCAAGCCCAGCGTCTCAAACACTGGCAAGGCGTCGTCCGCAGCGCCTGCGAGCAATGCGGCCGTAACCGATTGCCGCTGATTTCAGCGCCTGCCAATCTGGATGCCTGGATAGGCGCGCAGAACGGCACGCGCCTGATCCTGCATCCCGTCGGCGGGATATCCCTGATGGACTTGCCGCGCCCGGATGGCGCAATCACCCTGCTGTCCGGCCCGGAGGGCGGCTTCAGCGAACGGGAGCGTAGCGCCGCCATCGCCGCGGGATTCACGCCCTTGCGCCTGGGACCCCGGGTGCTGCGCACCGAGACCGCCGCCCTGGCCGCCCTGGCGGCGATCCAGACCCTGTGGGGCGATCTGGGTGGAGACTGCGCGTGAACCCCATCGCTGTCCCCATTGCACAGGGAACCCCATGCCGTCCGCGGATGCCCCAACGCTTTCAATAACCTCCAGGAGTTCAAACCATGTCACTCGCCATAGCCTTGCACATGTTGGCCGCCGTCGTCTGGGTCGGCGGCATGTTTTTCGCCTACGTGGTGCTGCGCCCCACCGCCGTGGAACTGTTCCAGAGCCCCGAACGCCTGCGCTTGTGGTTGCGGGTGTTCGAGCGTTTTTTTCCCTGGGTCAAGGTGGCCATCGTGCTGCTGCTGGTCACGGGGTTCTGGGTCATCCATGGCCTGGGCGGCTTCGCCAATGTGGGCTGGCATGTGCACCTGATGCTGACCCTGGGGCTGATCATGTTCGCCGTGTTCGGCCACATCAACTGGGCCTCCCTGAAAAAACTGCGTAACGGCGTCATCGAGGAGAACTGGGAGGCGGCGGGGGCTGCGCTGGGGCAGATACGCCAACTGGTTGGACTGAACCTGATCCTTGGCCTGATCGTGACGGCGGCCGCCGCTGCCGGGCGCTATCCGCTCTGGTCCTGAGGCGCCTAGATCAGGCCGTGCTCGGCAAAGGAATAGGCCTCCGGGTCGTCGCCGACGATGAAGTGGTCGAGCACGCGAATGTCGACCAGGCCTAGAGCCTGCTTGAGTTTCTGAGTGAGTTGCCGGTCCGCCTCGCTGGGTTCGGCAATGCCGGAGGGGTGGTTGTGGGCGAGGATGACGGCGGCGGCATTGGCGGCCAGCGCCAGCTTCACCACTTCGCGGGGATAGACGCTGGCGCCGTCGATGGTGCCGCGGAACAGTTCCTCGTAGCGGATGACCCGGTGCTGGTTGTCCAGCAGCAGGCAGGCAAACACTTCGAAGGGATAGGCCCGCAGGACGGAGGCCAGGTACCGGCGGGTGAGGCTGGGACTGGTGAGGGCCTCGCCGCGGCGCAGCTGCGAGTCCATGTGACGGCGCGCCATTTCCAGCACCGCTTGCAGCAGGGCGTATTTGGCGCTGCCCAGCCCCGGGGTGGCGGTGAATTGGTCGAAGTCGGCGTCCAGCAGGGCCCGCAAGGAACCGAAGCGCGACAGTTGTTCACGCGCCAGGTCCACGGCGGTCTTGCCCTTGATGCCGGTGCGCAGGAAGATGGCTAGCAGCTCCGCGTCGGACAATGCCCCCGGGCCCTTCAGCAGTAGCTTCTCCCTGGGCTTTTCGTCATCCGGCCAGTCCGTGATCGGCATGGTGCACCTCACTTGCTTGATATTCGGCGCATTATCGCCGCAAAAGCATAGAAGGCCGGGGCCAAACTTGCCATAATTGGCCTCTTTCCAACATGGACTTGACGCTGTTTTGACGCAATTGACCGGCAAGCGCATCCTGCTCGGGGTCACGGGGGGCATCGCCGCTTACAAGGCTGCCGAGCTCACCCGTCTGCTCAAAACTGCTGGGGTCGAGGTGCGCGTGGTCATGACCGATGCCGCCACCGCTTTCGTCGGGCCGCTCACCTTTCAGGCACTTTCGGGCAACCCGGTGCACACGGGGCTTTTGGACCCGGCCGAGGAGTCGGCCATGGGGCACATCAGCCTGGCGCGCTGGGCCGATCTGCTGCTGATCGCCCCGGCCACCGCGGATTTCATGGCCCGGCTGCGCGCGGGTCTCGCCGGCGACCTGCTGGCGGCGTTGTGCCTGGCGGCAGAATGCCCCATCGCCCTGGCGCCGGCCATGAATCGAGCCATGTGGGATAATCCGGCGACCCGCGAAAACCTGCAGGTCATTGAGGGCCGGGGGATGCGCGTGCTGGGGCCGGCTCAAGGCGAGCAGGCCTGCGGCGAGACGGGTTGGGGGCGCATGCTCGAGCCGGCGGAGATCGTCGAACAACTGGCACTCGGTTCGGCGTCCGGGCCACTGGCCGGCCTGAAGGTGCTGGTGAGCGCGGGCCCTACCCGCGAACCCATCGACCCGGTGCGTTTCATCAGCAACCGTAGTTCCGGCAAGATGGGCTATGCCGTGGCCGCTGCCGCGGCGGCGGCAGGCGCCCGGGTGCTCCTGGTGTCGGGGCCTGTGGCGCTGGAGGCGCCACGCGGGGTGGACCGCGTGGCTGTGGAAAGTGCCGAAGACATGCGCCTCGCCGTTTTTCGGCGCATCGGTGAGCAGGATATCTACATCGGCGCGGCGGCCGTTGCCGACTATACCCCGGCAGTCGCAGAGGAGCGCAAGATCAAGAAGAACGATGAGCGCATCAGCCTGCAACTGGCGCGGACCCGGGATATCCTGGCGGAGGTGGCGGCCCTGCCGAATCCGCCGTTCACCGTCGGGTTCGCGGCGGAAACCCACGGGCTGGAAGACTATGCCCGCGGCAAGCTTCAGTCCAAGCGGCTGGACATGATCGCGGCCAACCTGGTGGGCCAGGCCGAGGGCGGATTCGACAGCGAGTTGAATGCCTTGCAGGTTTTCTGGAATGGCGGCTCGGCGCGGCTGGAGATGGCTTCCAAGCAGCGTGTCGGGGCACAATTGGTGGAACTGATTGCAAAACGATTTCATGCGAAAAATACAGCTTAAGATCCTCGATGAGCGCATTGGGCATACGATCCCCTTTCCCGAATACGCCACCCACGGCTCCGCCGGGCTGGACCTTCGGGCCTGCCTGGAAGCTCCCTTGACGTTGGAGCCGGGGAGCACCCATCTGATTCCCACCGGACTCGCCATCCACATCGAGGATCCGGCGCTGGCGGCCGTCCTCTTGCCGCGCTCGGGCCTGGGCCACAAGCACGGTATCGTGCTGGGCAATCTGGTGGGCCTCATCGACTCGGACTATCAGGGCCAGGTTATGGTGTCCTGCTGGAATCGGAGCAACCAGCCTTACGAAATTCAGGTTGGCGACCGCCTGGCGCAGATGGTCTTCGTCCCTGTCGTGCAGGTGGCGTTCGAGCGGGTCGAGGAATTTTCCGAGAGCCAGCGCGCCGCGGGTGGATTTGGCCACACGGGACGGCAATAGGCGGCTGCCGGGATGAATCTGCAGCGATTCCTCACCCTGTTGGCGGTGGCGGCGTTAGCCGCGGTGCTGGTCACCGGAACGGGCGTCTATGTGGCGGCCTGGCAGTCGGCGCGCTCGGCGGAGCAGGAAGCGGCGCGGCAGGCGGCCGAAGCGGCGGCGCGCAGTCTGCGCAACACACTGGACATGCTGATAGGCAGCGTGGAGGGCCTGGCGGCGGATTCGCGCTATGCGCAGATACTTGCCAGCGGCAATGCTGCTCTGCTTCAGGAGACCGAAGCCCGACTTACGCGCGCCGTGCCTTCGGCGCTGCAGGTACGCCTGCTTGCGGAGCGCTCCGAGGCCCTGGATGAGACCCGGCCGCCCCACATGGGCTTCGCCGACCTGCAGATGGCCCATGAGGCGGTGGAACAAGCGCCACCGCCGGCCTTCCATGGTGCCAACACGCCCCACCAGCATCTGGCGCTGGCTCGCAAGCTGGAGGGCGGCGGCGTGCTGCTGGCCAGTGTCTCGCCCAAGCTGCTGGAAGCCGTTCTCGGCGCATCCGGCGTTGCCCTCGAGTTGCGCCAGGGCGATCTCTCGGTCAAACGCACAGGCGACGCCGAACTGCAGGAAACCACGCCTGCCGGCACGGTGGATGTCCCCGGCGCATCGTGGAAGGTGGCTTACCGGGTCAAGGGCGTGTCCTTTTTTGCCGACGGCTGGTTTTTCGTGTTCCCCCTCCTGGGCATCCTTCTGACAGCGGGTGCTTTCTATTCCCTGGGCCGTTGGCTGCTTGGCGCTTATCACAACGATCAGGAGAGCGTCGCGCAACTCGTGCGTGACCTGATGCGGGGCCGCGCCCTGGGCAACTATCCCATCCGCATCGGCGACAGCGAGTTCATCGTACACAAGATTGCGCAACTGAAGCACGAGGCCATGGCGCAGGGATTCCAGCCTGTGCCGGCGTCCGGGGAGCAGGCCGTCGGGCGGCCTGAAGCCCCTGCCGTACCGGCGCCGCCCGTGCCGGCTCCGGAAGGCTCCGCCGTTACCACCGTGCCGGCTTCCATCTTCCGCGCCTACGATATTCGCGGCGTGGTGGGCGAGACCTTGACCGCCGAGCTGGTCTACGAGATCGGGCGCGCCATAGGCAGCGAGTGCCACGTCAAGGGCGAGCAGCGGGTGATGATCGCCCGCGACGGACGGCATTCCAGCCAGGAGTTCAGCCAGGCCCTGGCCAAGGGCCTGCAGGCCACTGGCCGCACCGTGGTGGACCTGGGGCTGGCGCCCACGCCGCTGCTTTATTTCGCCACCCATGTGCTCAACGGCAAGTCCGGGGTCATGGTGACCGGCAGCCACAATCCCCCGAAATATAATGGACTGAAGATCGTCATCGCCGGCGATACGCTGGCCGGAGAGCAGGTGCAGAAACTGCGCGAGCGCATCGAGGCCAAGGACTTCATCCACGGCATCGGCAAGATCGAGAACCGTGACTTGATGCCCGATTACATCGAGCGCGTGATGGATGACACCCAGCTCGGCCGACCCATGAAGATCGTCATGGACTGCGGCAACGGTGTCGCCGCGAAGCTCGCACCTGCCCTCATGAAGACACTGGGCTGTGAGGTGGTGGAACTGTTCAGTGAGGTCGACGGAAACTTCCCGAACCATCATCCCGACCCTAGCAAGCCGGAGAACCTCACGGCCCTCATTGATGCCGTGGTAAGCGCACAGGCCGATCTTGGGGTGGCCTTCGATGGCGATGGCGACCGCCTGGGCGTGGTGGATTGCGATGGCAAGATCATCTGGCCGGACCGGCAGATGATGCTGTATGCGGCGGACGTGCTCTCGCGCCAGCCCGGCGCCGATATCATTTTCGACGTCAAGTGCACGCGCCAACTGGCCAGCCAGATCGTCAAGAACGGTGGCCGACCGCTCATGTGGAAAACCGGGCATTCCATGCTCAAGGCCAAGATGAAGGAAACCGGCGCCATGCTGGCTGGCGAGATGAGCGGGCACATCTTTTTCAAGGAGCGTTGGTTCGGTTTCGATGACGCCGTCTATGCCTGCGCCCGCCTTGTCGAGATACTCTCCGGCGACCCGCGCAGCACGGCCGAAGTGTTCGCCGAACTGCCGGACAGCGTGAATACGCCGGAATTGCAGGTCGAGACGGAAGAGGGCGAGAATTTCGCCCTGGTCGAGAAGCTCAAGGCGCTGGCCGAGTTCCCTGAAGCCCGGCTGTCCGATATTGACGGCCTGCGCGTGGACTTCATCGACGGCTGGGGGCTGGTGCGGCCTTCCAATACCACGCCGTCCCTGGTGTTGCGTTTCGAGGCCGACAACGAGAAGGCGTTGGCGAGGATTCAGGGGGTGTTCAGGGATTTGTTGGTGCAGGTGAAACCGGATATCCGGTTGCCGTTTTGATGAGCGATTTGCCTGGATTCCATGGCTCAAGAAAGCTTGGCGTCTCTTCGCGACAGCCTGCATTTTGATGTGCGTTTCCGAACCCACGGTCGGGTTCCTTTTCTTTGCATGCCCAAAGAAAAGGAACCAAAAGAAAGGGCACCCGGTTGCCGCTTGTTCCCTGCGCTCCTTGCTTTCTCCGGGAGTCGGCAGAAGGGCCATCCCTGTCCCTCTGCCGCCGCGCGGCATCCTTCCCGCGCCCCTTCGGGTAATCCCCATCGAAAGCTGCGGTGCTCGGCGCGGCAAACGGGCTCAATACCCCAGGTCGTCCGGATTGTGGGAGCGGCCTCCAGGCCGTGATGTTCGCGGGCTAGAGCCCGCTCCTACAAATTAGGCATCCGGGAATATGTGAAGTTAGTAAAACAGCAAGCTGTCTATTGTTGAACTGAGCCGCACACACTTAGCACCATGGACGAGAGAACGTTTCAGATAATTCGCCGCGCACTCGAGAAGAGTTGGTCGGCTGACACTAGCGTCTGCTTCTCGCCTACTGCAGCGCCCTCTTACGGTCAGTGCGCCCAGACGGCCATTGTGGTTCAGGAGTACCTTGGGGGTGAGATCCTGAGAACCACTGGCTGGCATGGAAGGGGCAACCACTTCTATAACTCCGTCGCCGGTGAGCGGGTTGACTTCACGGCTGACCAGTTCGACATGCCCGGCTACTCGTACGCGCTGAAATACGAAGACTGCCCTTCATCTGTAACCGAAGCGCTCGCGGAGTGCTTGCCCGGTCAGGTGGACGCCTTGCGCCATGCGTTTCGGCGCAGCATTGCCGGTGCAGCCTGACACCTCGCCTTCCGGTGCGAGAGCCGGGTTCAAGTTTGGCTGTCGCGTAGCGACAAAAAAATGTCCCCGACCGTGGGTTCGGGAATCCACATCAAGAATAAAAGCCGTCGCAAGGCGACACACGTTTATGAAAGTCCAAGAATCTATCGAAAACAATTCCGCCAACCAGATCGCCCACGTCCTCATCGAGGCCTTGCCCTACATCCAGCGGTTCAAGGGCAAGACCATCGTCGTGAAATACGGCGGCAACGCAATGATCGACGAGACCTTGAAGAACAGTTTTGCCCGCGATGTCGTGCTCCTGAAACTGGTGGGCATCAACCCGGTGGTGGTGCACGGGGGCGGTCCGCAGATCGGCAATCTGCTGCAGCGCCTGGGCAAGACCAGCGAATTCGTGCAGGGCATGCGGGTCACCGACGCGGAGACCATGGACGTGGTGGAAATGGTGCTGGGAGGCCTGGTGAACAAGGAGATCGTCAACCTCATCAATCGTCATGGCGGTTCCGCCGTGGGTCTCACCGGCAAGGACGGCGATCTGGTGCGGGCGCGGAAGATCGTGGCGACCCAGCGCTCACCCGAGACGGACGAGCCGGAGATCATCGACCTGGGTCACGTGGGCGAAGTGGAGAGCATCGATCCCGCCGTGGTGGACATGCTAGTGCAGGGGGATTTCATTCCGGTCATCGCGCCCATAGGGGTGGGCGAGGACGGGCGCTCCTACAATATCAACGCCGATCTGGTGGCTGGCAAGATGGCCGAGGTCCTGAAGGCGGAGAAGCTGATCCTGCTCACCAATACCCAGGGCATCCTGGACAAGCAGGGCGGCCTGTTGACCGGCTTGTCGCTTTCGGAGGTGGATGCGCTGATCGAGGACGGTACCATTTCGGGCGGCATGATCCCGAAGACGCGCTGTGCCACCGATTCACTGAAAGGCGGCGTGAACAGCGTTCACATCATCGATGGGCGTATCGAGCACGCCGTGCTGCTGGAGTTGTTCACGGACCGCGGCATCGGCACCCTGATGCTGCGAAGGTAGGGGCAGCGATGAGCCGAGTCGGTTAGGGCGAGGCGGCGACCGCCATCTGCACATAGGTGGCGAATGCCGCGCGAATTTCGCGGACGCGGGGACTGGCACACAATTCGTCGCCGAGACTGGAAAGCCTGCAGCGGGCATCCAGGAAAACCGTGTCTTCCCCCTTGCCGGAGCTGCGCGTGACCACCAGGGAGAAGTCCTGATCCTGCAGGGGGATCGCGGTTTGCAGGACCTTGCTGGTATCGGTCACGAGCGGTTTGCCGGAGCGGGCACGAATGAAGGACTTGGCGGCTTCCCAGACCTTGTCGCAGGCAGGGCCCGGACGGCATGACACCGCGCTGACGATGGGCATCTCACCGGGCATCAGTTTGAGCTCGTTCATGAGTGCGAACTGCAAGGGGTCCTGCCCCGCGGACCTCAATTCCTGCAGGCGAAGCCGGTCCCTGCCGAAAGCCTCGTTGATGGTTTTCTTGTCATCCTCAAGCTTGTTGATCTGCTCCGTGTAGGCGGCAATCTGACGCTGGATAGCCTCGATGGAATCACGCAGTATCTTGGGCACTGCTTGCCCCTTCAACTCAGCGTCAGCCGCGCGCTTGCGCTGCGAGTCCAGCAGGATTTCCTGACGCTCGCGATTGGACTCAGTCACGCGTATGACCGAGTCCACCGTGGCCAGCTTGTTTTGCAGCGTCAGCGTCATTTCCTGCTCGGTGCCATAAGTCCGCAGCAGCGATTGATCGCGATCGCGTTGCTCGGCAAGCACCCGGCGCTGCTCGGCTCGCAGGCTCCTGAGACGCTTTTCCTGATCCATTTGTTCGGCGGTCTTGGCGCCTTCGATCACATCGATCTCACGGCCCTGCTTGTCCAGCCGCGAACGCTGGTGCTTGGCATCTTCCGGAGGCACTTGGTCTGAGTAATGCACATTCCCTGTCTCATCGATCCAGCGAAAGGTCTCGGCACCGGCTGTCGCCGAGAGGACTGCGGCGGCCAGGAGCAAGAGAATCTTGATGCGAGTTTGGGGCATGGGGAGCAGCAGCGATCGTCGCGTTGCCTTCAGCACGCTGCGACCGCGCCGAATTCCGCCCGATAGGCCTGAATGGCGTCCAGCTCGCGGGATTGTCCCCGGCCGCGGAGGTACTCGATCACGTCGCTGACGGTGACGATGGAATACACGTCGATGCCAAAGCGCTCTCGCACGTCCTCGACGGCGGATCGCCCGTCCGGTCCCGTTTCCTGACGGTCCAGGCTGATGAGCACGCCGCAGGGCCTGGCGCCGGCGCTTTCGATGATGGCAACGGATTCCCTGACCGAGGTGCCGGCCGTTATCACGTCATCCAGGATCAGCACCGATCCCAACAGGGCCGACCCGACCAGGTGGCCGCCTTCGCCGTGATCCTTGGCCTCCTTGCGGTTGAAGGCGAACGGAACGTCCTCCCCCGTTTGGCGGGCGAGCGCGATGGCCGTCGTGCACACCAGGGGAATGCCCTTGTAGGCCGGGCCATAGAGCACGTCGGCGCGAAGGCCGCGGTGGATCAGCGCACGGGCGTAGAACTCACCCAGCCGGCCGAGCCGCGCGCCGGTGTCGAATAGCCCGGTGTTGAAGAAATAGGGACTGGTGCGGCCCGATTTCAGCGTGAACGAACCAAAACGCAGGACCCCGCATGCGACGGCGTATTCGATGAATTCGTGCTGATAGTCCTGCATGTGTCGTTTGAACCTTCAGTGAGGCGTCGCGCTAAAAATTGCTTATTAGTGTCATAGAAAGTGGGACGATTGCAAGTCCGGCTCACGGCACGGCCACGCGCCTGATCAGTTCACGGATACATTGGTCCGTGGTGATGCCCTCGGCTTCGGCTTCATAGGACAGTATGAGGCGGTGGCGCAGCACATCATAGGCGATGGCCTGAATATCGTCGGGCGTCACATAGTCGCGACCGGCCAACCAGGCCTTGGCGCGGGAACAGCGGTCCAAGGCGATGGTCGCGCGCGGGCTCGCGCCGTATTGCAGCCAGCGCGCCATTTCCTGGCCGTAGGCGCCGGGATTGCGGGTGGCCAGGACCAGTTGCAGCAGGTACTCCTCCAGCGGCTCGGCCATGTAGATGTCCAACACTTCGCTACGGCCTGCAAACAGCACCCTCTGCGGGAGCGGGTCGAACGTGCCGGTTTCCCCCGAGCTGCCCCGGGCCGCGCGGGCTTCGCCCCGCACCAGCCGCAGTATCTCGCGCTCATGGGCGGCTTCCGGATAGCCGATGCGGACATACAGGAGGAAGCGGTCCAACTGGGCTTCCGGCAAGGGGTAGGTGCCTTCCTGCTCGATGGGATTCTGCGTGGCCATGACCATGAACAGGTCCGGCAGCGGATAGGTCTTGCGGCCCACCGTAATCTGCCGTTCGGCCATGGCCTCGAGCAGGGCCGACTGCACCTTGGCCGGCGAGCGGTTGATTTCGTCCGCCAGGATGAGGTTGTGGAAAAGCGGTCCTTCCTGGAAATGAAAGGAGCCATCCTGGGGGCGATAGATCTCGGTTCCGGTGAGGTCGGCGGGCAGCAGGTCCGGGGTGAACTGGATGCGCTGGAAATTGCCTTCCACACCGCGTCCCAGCACGTTGATGGCCCGCGTTTTGGCCAGCCCCGGCGCACCTTCCACCAGGATATGGCCGTCCGCCAGCAGTGCGATCAGCATGCGTTCGATCAGCCTTTCCTGGCCGATCACCTGGCGCGCGATGAACTGTTGCAGTCCGCGCCAGGCTTCTTGGGTGGCGCTCAGGCCAGCCGTTTGCGGGGGCTGCTCCTGGATGATGGGGTCGGACATGATGCTGTATGCCGCGTTGGTTTATCAGGGAAGCACATTATACTTGAAGCCGAGGCCGGCCAGCGGACGCGGCGGGCGAGCATCCATCACACGCGGGCATTCTCGAACATGAAACACGCGCATCCCCCGGCCGGACATCGCGAGCTTTCCAAGCGGATCCTGGCTGCAGTGACGGCCCTGGTCCTGGCGAGTTCCTGCGCTCACCGGGAAGGCCAGGTCGCGCCTATCCCCATGCCGGTGACCTCCGGCGATCATATCGACGTGCAAGGTGTGAAGGTGACCGCCAGCGCCTATACCGATGCCGACCAGGCCGAAACGGCCTTCGGCTTCGACATCGTGGGGGCCGGACTGCTGCCCGTGCGGATTGGCGTGGACAATCAGAGTGCGACCGTGGTCAAGGTCAACCCGCAGCAGACCTTCCTGATCGATATGGATGGGCAGGCCTGGCCCATTCTGACCGCAGAGCAGGCGTACAACCGGGCCGCCAAGGCGGTCGAACTGGGCACGATCACCGGCGATGCTGCCACCTCCGCAGCCCTGCTGGGAACGGCGGGCGCCATCGGCAGCTTCGCGCTGGCGGTGGTATTGAGTCGGGGAATCGCGACGCCCGTAGCCCAGGGCGCCATCGCCGGCGCCAGCCTGGGCGCGCTCACCGGCGGCACGGATGCGGTGTATGGGCTTGAGAACAAGGTGCGCAGCGACCTTTCGCACAAGGCGCTGCGCAACCAACGGATACAGCCCGGAGAAATGGCCTACGGCGTCTTGTTCTTTCCGGCTCGGGATGAAGCGCGCGGCGCACGCAGCGTGAGGTTGACCCTGGAACTGGACGGCTACCCGCAGATCGTTACCTTGCCCCTGAAGCTGCCATTGCCCGCCCGTTGATCCGGGCGCTGGCCAATCAGCCCTCCGCCTCGCCGTTCCATATCTTGCAGTCGCGGTCTTCCGGATGAAGCTGCGCGACGTTCTCGGGAAGAATGTGCCAATACGATTTGTCGATGGCCGCATCGGCATAGTCTTCCTTGCGCTCGTGGAAGAACGGGCACCAGAAGTTCTCAACCATCTTTACCAGGTAGGTGTTGTACTCATAGAGTGCCACGCTCAGCGGGCAGTAGTAGTTGCAGTTGAACATCCAGAACAACTTCGAATTCGTCCACGGTGCGGTCGGGTCCATCTTGAAGGTGATCTGGTCCGACAGTTTGGAGTAGCGGTGGGTCGACCAGCCCGGCACGAAATCCCAGAAAGTCTTGAGGTTCCGGGCGCCCAGCAGGCGCAAGTGCGCGCTGATGACGAAGCTGCCCAGGATGACGAATGGTACGGACACGAACAAGGGCACGTAGATCAACAGGGTGCCGAAGTAGCGACGCCACGGGGAGACCTCATAATACGCGTCGCCGATGGTGACGCGGTCGCATCGGCATTGTTCGCAAGCTTTTGGAAGTGCACTCATAACGGAAACCGCCCTCATGTTCTTGTGGAAGTAAAGTAACGCGAAGCCGATCCTTCGGATCGAAGGCGCGTCTCCGGAATTGGGGATCGAAGCCCAATCTTATCAAGCTCATGAGAACCTTTGGAAGAAAAAAGAGTTCCGTGGTCCGCGCCGAAGGCAGACCACCGGGGGTTCTAGCTAGCATGACCGGCGAAATTGCAGGCTTCGGGGAAGCCGGCAGCGCAGGGACACGATCAGGCGGGTGGTGTCTTTAGCGGACGACGGCACCCTGGCCCCGTTCCGCGGCAGCCGCCGCTGCAAAGCAGGCAGCGGCTGATGAAGGCCTAGGCCGCGAGTCTGGTGTCCAGATAATCCTCGAACCAGAACTGGAGCAGGTGTCTCGAATCGAACAGGCGGATCGCATGGTTCACATCGACCCAGTTGAATTCGCCGGCGTCGAGCACCTGCATGGCATCGGCACCCACGGGCTTCACGACCCAGTACATCAGGCTCTGGCCCGATTCATCCAGCCAGCGGACCACGGCGCCGGATTCCTGCTCGGGGCAGTCGATGCGGTACTTGCTCTGCTGGGTGTCTGCTTCCCCGTCGTCCGGGGCGGCTCCCTTCAGGCACTCGATTTCCACGCCCTTGGCACGCAGCTTGGCAGGCAGGCTCAGGGCTGCATGCGCGGTGGGATAGAGGTTCACGTAGACGCTGTTCATGTTGGCTTTCCTTCGTTGTTAGCCGAGTGTGTGCGGAACACAGGAGGCGACTCGCGCGTTCGTCCTGATTATTCGGCAGTCTGACTTAATTTCGGCTTAAATGAGCTTAAGTTTATGCGACAGCGGCCGGCTGTCCGGTGGCGCCACGATCCGCGCAGGCCAGCGGCGCGCCCCGGATCATGGTTCCTTTTTAACCTCGGTTACATGAACGAAACCTTAACGGCGCACCTAGGCACGACGATCTCGTGCAGGTGCGCTTGAGTGGATGCATCGGCTCTTTGTTTGCACGCTGTCGGGAGCGGTGCCGATGATTCAGCCGAGGTAGCGCAGGGCGATGAGCGTAATGTCATCGGACTGGGGGGTCGCCTGTATGAACTCATTAACTCCTCGGCGCACCGCATCGACCAGGCCTTGCGCGTCGGCGTGCCTTTGCTGCGATAGGATCGCGCGCAGACGGTCGTCACCGAAAAGCTCGTCGCTGTCGTTCAGTGCTTCGGTCACGCCATCGGTGTAGGCCAGCAGGGCCTGTCCAGGCTGCAGCGTCCGGCTCAGGCAGTTGAAGCGCGCATCGGGGTGCACCCCGATCAGCACGCCGCGCGGCATGGGAATGAAATCAAACTGGCCCTGGCTGCTGGTGAGCGGGGCGTTGTGCCCACCGTTGGAATAGACCAACTCGCCGGTGGCGATGTCGAGAATGGCGCAGAACACGGTAACGAACATGGCCGATTCGTTGTTCTCGCACAAGGCCCTATTGATGCGCCGCAGTATGTCGTGCGGTGCATGCTCGTAACGGGTTTCGGTCCGGATCTGGGTGAGGCAGCGCACCATGAAGAGCGCGGCCGAAATGCCTTTGCCCGAGACGTCGCCGATACACAGGAAGAGTTGGCGGGGCGTGATGAAGAACGCGTCGTAAAAATCCCCGCCCACTTCCTTGGCCGCGTGCATGGCCGCAAAGATATCCACTTCCTTCCGTTCCGGGAACAGGGGGAACCTGCTGGGCAGCATGCTTTCCTGAATGCCGCGCGCGATCTGCAGTTCCTTCAACATGTGGCGATACGCCATTTGCTGTTGCAGGCGCTCGACGATGACGCGGCTGGCCGTCCGCATCTTCTGGGACAGGGCGGCCAGGAAATTGCGGGCCACAGCGGGAATCGGCATCAGCCCTTCCCAGAACTCCTCCTCGGCGATGACCAGCAGACGGCTGGGCCGCTCGGCTATGACGCAGGCCGAAACCGGGTCACCGTCGATGATGGACAGTTCGCCGACAAATTCGCCGGGGGCGATAGGCAGGCAATCGTCCGTATTGGATTCATCCAGGTGTACCTTCAGGCCTCCGGAGAGCAGGAGATAGACCGCGTGATTTTCCTGCCCTGTTTCAAGCAAGGTCTCACCCGGCGCCAATTCCAGCACCGGGCAGTGCCCGAGCAGGTCATCCAGTCGTTCGGAGGACACGCCCGCCAGAAGCCCAAAGCGCTCGATGCGATTTTCGCTCCGACGCTCGGCCTGGCAGCGTCTTTCGTGCAAGGGATCGCCTGCCTCCCGCTCGGGCGGGGTTTGCTGGCCCCGCCGATCCTGTGCGCGCCTGAAGACGGAATTGCGCTTAGAAGTCATGGTGGGGGCGGCGGATTCGTAGATAGCCCTGCCCGGCGGTTCGCGGCGTGCTCATGGGCTGGACTCCCCGGTTGGCGCGGGCGGAGTCGCGAGGCGGAGCGTAAGCACATTGTGCCCGCCTCGCCTTGCGTAAGAACAGTCACTCAGGAGGCGGCGAACAAGTTGGACGCCCAGGCCACCGATTTTGACGTCTTCCAGGCTGACTCCGCTGTCCGCGGGTGGGTGCTGTAGCGGATCGAAGGGCTTGCCGTTGTCCTCGATGACGAGTTCGACGAAGCCGTCATCGACGGAACATGACAGATCGATGTGGTGAAGTCCCCTGTCGCTGTATGCGTGGTCAATGATGTTGGTCACCACTTCCTGCGCGCATACGTCGAGATCGAAGAGCAGGGGTGGCGGCAGGCCCCAGTCAGCGCAGAGCTCGCCCAGCCACTGGCTCACGCGGCGCAGTTCCGTTGCCTCATTGCAGATCCGGATGTCCTGAGCTTGCACTGACGCATGCCTCACGCAAGCGGCTAGTGAGCGCTATGAACCGTGGCCTCAGGAGTCCTCGTCAAAAGGTTCACCCGGACTATCCAGGTGTTCAAGGGCGTCAGTAAGATTCGCCCGGATCGGGATGAGGCTGTCTATGCCAGCAACCTCCAGGATACGCGTGACATTCGGATCGGGGTTCAGCAGGACCATCCGGCCCCCGCGGCGGTGAACGCCCTTGGCATTGAAGAGCAGCATGCGGATGCCATAGGAAGTGACAAAATTGACGCCGGACAGGTCGACCAGGACCCGGCTCTGCGGCGGTCCTGCCAGCTTGGAGAATTCGGTCTCTATCGCCTCGGTTCCCGGCAGGTCCATGCGTCCCGCCAGAACGAGTTTGCAGACATCTCCAGGCAGTTGCTCACAGTCAATCTTCATGGGTGACTCGTGTTTGGGGTAACGGTTTTCAAACGATCCGGTCATGCGGCGGGCGCTGCCACAGCAAGCGGTCTCTGGCGGGAGACGGGGCGCGGGTAGCGGATCAAGATCCGAATCACCGCCGCAGACGCTTGCAGTTCCCGGACAATGCTGCCCATGGCTCGATGCGGCGTCAAGTGGGGTGTTTTGGCCGTGTTGGAAGCACATGAACTGTCCTGCTTCATCAAGGCCCGGGGAGGCTAGTTGGCGCAGTTTGCCGTTGACCTTGGTATGCACGCAGGTGCATCGGATGCAATTGGGTGTAACATCGTCTGTGCAACCAGCATCAAGCGGCGGAAGCGATGGTCTTCCGCGCGCGCCGAAGGTGCCAGAAGGCAAACAAAAATAAGATCTCGGAAGGGCTCCAGTCATGAGTGAAATCAATCAAAATCCGCGTTTCGTCAGCCGACTCACGAAACAAACGCTGGCGCTGATCCTCGCTGGCGGGCGTGGCAGCCGCCTGCACGACCTAACCGAATGGCGGGCAAAGCCGGCCGTTCCTTTCGGCGGCAAGTTCCGCATCATTGACTTCCCCTTGTCCAACTGCCTGAATTCAGGCATTCGCAAGATTGGCGTCCTCACCCAGTACAAGGCGGATTCATTGATCCGGCATCTGCAGCGTGGCTGGAGTTTTTTTCGCCCTGAGTTGGATGAGTTCATCGACATTCTTCCGGCACAGCAGCGTATGCAGGAGACCTGGTACGAGGGCACGGCGGACGCGGTCTACCAGAATCTGGACATCTTCCGGCAGCGGGACGCGAAATATGTGCTGATCCTCGCCGGGGATCATATCTACAAGATGGATTACGGCCTCATGCTGGCCTATCACGTCGAAAAGGAAGCCGATCTTACCATCGGCTGCATGCAGGTTTCCCTGGACGAGGCCACGGCCTTCGGCGTGATGGAGGTCGACAACGGCCAGCGCGTGCGCGCCTTCGTCGAGAAACCGGACGATCCGCCAGCCATGCCCAACCACCCGGATCAGGCCCTGGTGTCCATGGGCATTTATATCTTCAATAGCGAATTCCTCTACGAGCAACTGATCAAGGATGCGGACAACGGGGCTTCCTCCCACGATTTCGGCAAGGACATCATCCCGGATCTGATCGAGAACTGCCGCGTACAGGCGTACCCATTCCGCGATCCCTCCTCCGGGTCCCAGGCCTACTGGCGGGACGTGGGAACCGTAGACGCCTATTGGGAAAGCAACATCGAACTGGTCCGACCCAATTCGGAACTCAACATCTTCGATCCGGAGTGGTTGATCTGGACGTATCTGGCACAGACGCCCCCGGGCAAATTCGAAACCGGTCCCAGCGGAAAGCGCAGCGTGGTCGAGGATTCCATGGTGGCTGGCGGATGCATCGTCACTGGCGGCGAGGTGAGAAACTCGGTGCTGTTCCGCAATGTGCAAATACAGGATGCTGCCAGTGTTGATTACTCGGTGATCCTGCCGGAAGTGACGATCGGAGAGGGCTGCCGCATCAAGAAAGCCATCATTGACAGAGGGTGCAGGGTGCCACCGGGTACCGTGGTGGGCGAAGACGTCGAACAGGACCGGAAGCGGTTTTTTGTGAGTGCTGGCGGAGTCGTGCTGGTGACGCCCGACCGTTTGGGTCAGAAAGTGCACTTCGCGCGATAGCGCGGGGCGGTACCGTCCGCGTTTTGGCGATAGCGGCTGCGGATTCCTCCGCTAGCCGCGTCGGGTGGGCCCTCGTCGCAATGTCGGGTCGCGCGACCGACAGGCCCGACAGAATGAGGCCTGCCGACGGGCTGGTGCGGCTTACTTCTGAGAAAGGCAGTGGTTCGCGGCGGCGTCGGTCATCATGACCAGCTCGAAGGGGAACTCCTTCTTGTCCAGGAAGTGAACCACTTCAGCCTTGCTCAGGCGCTTCGAGACATCCTTCGCCATGCATCCGCAGACCTTGCCCAGTTCCTGATCGCTGGACAACTGCGTGTTGGCGCTGCTCTGCTGGGACTTGATGCACATCTCCACGTACTTCTTTTCAAATGCCTCGTGTTCCGCGGTGCTGACCGTATGGGAGTCGCCCCCTTTCGATGGGGCACTCGTGCTGGATGAGGATGCCGACGAAGCCGGGGTGGAATCGTCCTTGCCGCCGCAGCCCGCTGCCAGCAGGATGAGCGCAGACAACGCGACCGGAACGAACGCCTTGACCAGAAGCCTGGGATTTTCTTTCAGCATGGGAAAAACTACCTCCACAATGTTCGGAATGGATGACAAAGCTTCGGGATTATCTCACAAAGCTCCGTTCCGTTCGTAACCGGTGCGGTCACACCTGGCGCGCCCATGAGAAAGAGGGCGCCGCGTAGGTTTAAAGCCTTACCAGATCCAGGAGATAGGGGTAGCGTTCATCCGTTTGCACCGCAGGAATGGCCGCGCGGACGCCGCCGCCGCTTTTGCCGAGGAAGGTTCCGCCGGAACTGAAGGGCGGCATCAGCACGGGGGCCGCGTGCGGAGGGGGTGGCGGAATGTCTTCCCCACTCTCGCTGCTGCGTGGCGGGGCTGTGATCGCGCCGAACAATTGAGGGCGTGGGGGCGTATAGGTGCATCCACCGATGACGTGGCCGGTCCAGGTGTCTACCAGATCCAGTTCCAGGGCCGCCACGGCGAATCGGGTCGGGTGCAGGGTCGATACGGGGTCGCTGGCTTTGAAGCGAATTCCGGCGACCATCTCGCTCTGGATCGCGGTGGACCTGAGCGGAACGCGGTAACCGTTGCAAATCAGGGCGTGACGAGAGGGCGTGACGCCGCTGCAGCGGACCTGCACCTTTTCGTTGGCCGAGTCCACGAAGCGGGCTGTCCCGGTTGCGGTGGTTTCCTCCGCCAGCACCGGCCAAGGCTCATGCGCCTCGCGAAGTTCCAGCGAAATGTCACCCATGGTCACTTTCCCGATTACGGGGAAACGCAGTTCCAGGAGCGGCTGGAACCAGTCGGGCTGGAAGGCCAGGCCCGCGGCGTTCAGATCATTCAGCACATCGAGGAGGTCCGCCCACAGCACGGCCGGCAGCATAAAGCGGTCGTGCAGTGCCGAGCCCCACTCTTGCAGCTGTTCCGGGTACGGACTCAGGGCGAAGCGGGCCAGCAAGCCCTTGACCAGCAGACCCTGAAGCGCCGCAAGCCGCGGGTGCGGCGGTGTCTCGAAGGCGCGCAGGATGGTGCGGCCCAGACGTAGGCTGGAGCGATCGGGCGGGTAGAGTTGGTCGACCCGAATCTCGGCGCGGCGCATGTCCCCGGCCGGGTCGGCGAGCAGATGGCGCAACAGCCGGTCCGGCGTCCAGGGCGTTGGGCACTCGCCCTTGGGGATGCGCTCTAGGGCGATGCTCAACTCGTACAGGGCATCGTCACGGCCCTCGTCGGGTCGGGGTGCCGTGCCCCCGGGACCAATGGAACGGCCCGCGAACAGATACGACAGGCTGGGATGGCGCTGCCAGTAGACGATGAGCGAGCGCAGCAGTTCCGGACGTTTGAAGAAGGGGCTTTTGGCCGGCACGGTGCCGCCCAGGCGGATGTCGGCGCGGCCGCCGGGTGGCAGGCTCTTGCCGTCGCTCATGATGCGCTCGGCGCGCAGGCCCGCGTTCGCCGCTTCGGTGAATGCGGCCCCCAGCAGTTCGATCTGTGCGGCGCAGGACGCCACCTCGGGCAGGCACAATTTCAGGCAGCCGGCGTCCGGCTCCAGGGTCAGGCGCCACAGCCGGTGGTCTTCCGGCGGTTCGTAGCCTTCCAGCATGACGGAGATACCCACCTGCGTCGCGCTGGATTCGATGGCGGCGACCAGCGCCAGGTAATGCTCCAGATGGGACAGTGGCGGCATGAACACATACAGCTGCCCGTGGCGCACCTGCACGGACAGGGCGGTTCTGGGCGGGCGCGCTTCGGTGCGGGCGGGGTCCGCGGTTTCCAGTTCGGCCGAAGCCGGACTAACGCTCACAAAGCGCGCGTTGAGTTCGCCGAAATCCCGCGGCAGCAAGGGCCGCTCGTCGAACTGGCAACGTTCGGGCTCCATGTCGGCGGCCGCCGCATCCCCCACGGGTAGGCTCTCCAGGGGCAGGCGATAGCCCAGCGCGGAGTCGCCGGGCACGAGCACCAGCCGGCCGCGCCGGAATGACCAGGTTCCGCTAGACCAGGCATCGGTGACGGGATCCCAGCGCAGCGGCAGCACATACCCGGCCGGCTCGCTGTGATCACCGGTCAACTGCGCCGCCAGTGCGCGACGGCGTTCCGGGTCGCGCAAATCCTCGGGTTCCGGGGTGCCGCCCAGGCTGGGTCGATGCAGCCAGAATTGATGCAGTCCGTCCTCATAAGCCGGTGTGACGAAGTGTTTGGCCAGGCCGAGGCTGGTGGCCAGCACTTCCGCGAAGCGGGCGGCGTCTTCGCGGTTGAGCTTGAACGCGGATTGTCGGCGGCCGATCAAAGCCTCGTCGCGCCAGATCGGAAAGCCGTCGCCGCGGAAAAAGGCGCTGAGCCGCCAGCGGGGCAGAGGCTCGCCGCCCATCCATTCACTCTGACCTAGATGCAGCAAGCCGCCAGGGGCGAGGCGCTTTTTCAGGCGCAGCAGCAATTCCTCGGCGGCCCGCGTCTTGTCGGGTCCCAGCGCGGTGCTGGTCCATTCCGGCGCGGACGGGTTGTAGGCGGAGACAAAGGACAGGCTTTGGCCCAGGTTGAGATCGATGCCCTGTGCTTTGATGTCGGCGTCCACCTTTTGACCCAGGGCGCGGATATCCGTCCACTGGGTTTCGGAGAAGGGCCAGGCCGTGGCCGCGGGGGAGAGCCGGCGCACGCTGGCGGATTCCTCGCTTTCCACCTGGCAATGTTCAAAATAGCCCATGACCGGGAGGGTCCTGAGATACTCCGGGGCCGAAGCCAGGGGGATATGGCCTTCGGCCGCGAAGACGCCGCCGGCCGGATCCAGGCCGACCCAGCCCGCGCCGGGCAGATAGACCTCGGTCCAGGCGTGCAGCCGGGCCATGTCGTAGCCGCCTTCGCCGGGCGCCAGCGCCACGTGATAACCGGAGGTGAAGCGGGCTGCAAGGCCAAGCTTGCGCAGGGTCAGGGTCGCGATCCAGGCCACTTCCCAGGCCGAGCCGCCACCCCGCGCCAGCACCACCTCGGGGTCCACGGCACCCGGTTGCAGGGTGCCGAAGGCGGGCAGTTGGTTGTAGAACCTGAGATTGATGTCCCCCAGGCGTTCCACGATGTAGCCGGGCTCGATGTCCAGGGCGTCGAACCATTGGCTCAGGCGGGGGCCGGGTTTGCCGACCCACAGATAGGGTTTCAGCTCCTTCACCAACTGCTCGGGGTAGGTGATCGGAAAGCTGGCGGCATGGGGTTCCACCAGAAAATCGAAGGGGTTGAGTTGGGGCAGTTCCGCCAGCACTTCCACCTCAAGGCGCAGGTCCGTCACAGGCTCGGGCAGGTCCAGGCGGGCAAGATGGTTTTCGTAGGGGTCGCGCAGCCAGTTGAGAAAATGCGGTTCCGTCTGCACCTTGAGCGAATAGGCCTCGATCACGCTGCGGGTGTGCGGCGCGGGGCGCAGCCGCAGCCAATGGGTGGACAATCCGACCTTGCGGTCGAAACGCTGCTGGATCGAGTGCTTGATGGCGATTCGGGTATTCATGCTCTCTGCGTGGTCAGTGTCGGACGTTACCGGGCCGGTCGGGCGGAAGACGTGTGGACTTCAGCCTGCCGCCGCCGGCCGGATCCGGATTCAAGTCGGTTCCAGGCGGCGCAGGTCCAGGGTATGCGGAAAGAAGGTGTTTTCCCGCTCCGGCGGAGGGTCCCGCAACAGATCCCCATCCGTGGCGATCCGCGTGTCGTGCAGGGCCTGCGCCCAGGCCGGCGCCGGCGTGTTGCCACGGGTATGGCCCCAGTCCCAGAAGCGCGAGATGCGGCGTGCCTCGGCTTCGTAGGCATTGATGGGGAAGCTGTCGTAGGCCAGGCCGCCGGGGTGGGCGACGTGATAGACACAGCCGCCGATGGAGCGTCCGAGCTTGCGGTCGATCAGATCGAACACCAGGGGAGCGTGCACCTCTACGGTGGGATGCAGGCCGAAGGCGGACTTCCATGCCTTGTAACGCACGCCGGCCACGTATTCGCCCCCCTGACCCGTCGACTTGAGGGGTAATCGCCGCCCATTGCAAGTGACCAGGAAGCGCTCCGCATCCAGCCCGCGGGCGGTGACCTGCAGTTTCTCCACGGAGGAGTCCACCACCCGCGCCTGGCGGTGGGTGACTGTCTCTTCTCCCAGCACCAGCCAGGGTTCCAGGCCCATGCGCAGTTCCAGATGCACGCCCTGGTAATCCACGCGTCCGAACACCGGGAAGCGAAATTCCAGGAAGGCCTCGTACCATTCCGGGCGCAGGGGATAGCCCGCCGCGCGGAGCTCCTCGAGGACCTGGAGGAAATCGCTCCACACATAGTGGGGCAGGGTAAAACGGTCGTGCAGGGCCGTGCCCCAGGGTACCAGCGGGTGGCGGTAGGGCTGCTTCCAGAAATGAACCACCATGGTCCGCAGCAACAGCATCTGCGCCAGGCTCATGCGTGCGTGGGGCGGCATCTCGAACCCGCGGAACTCAAGCAACCCCTGGCGCCCGGCGCTGGAGTCGGGAGAGAACAGCTTGTCGATGGAAAACTCGGCGCGGTGGGTGTTGCCGGTCAGGTCCACCAGGAAGTTGCGCAGAACCCGGTCAACCACCCAGGGCTCCTGGCGCTGTTCCAGTTCGGAAAAGCTGACTTCCAACTCGTCCAGCACCCGGCTTCCCTGCTCATCGACGCGTGGCGCCTGGGATGTGGGGCCCACGAACAGGCCCGAGAAAAGATAGGACAGGGATGGATGGTGCTGCCAGTAGGTGATGAGCGAACGCAGCAAATCGGGCCGGCGCAGGAACGGGCTGTCAGCCGGCGTCCTGCCGCCCAGGGTGACATGGTTGCCGCCGCCGGTGCCGGTGTGGCGTCCATCCAGCATGAACTTTTCGGTGCCCAGGCGCGAGAGGCGGGCGTCTTCGTACAACTGGACGGTGTTCTCCTCCAGTTCCTCCCAATTGGACGCGGGGTGGATGTTGACTTCGATCACCCCCGGGTCGGGCGTCACCTTGAGGAAGCTGAGCCTGTGGTCCTGCGGCGGCTCGTATCCTTCCACGATGACGGGAATGGCCAACTCCGCCGCCGTGGCCTCCACCGCCGACAGCAGGGATTGGTAGTGCTCCAGGACGGCGATGGGCGGCATGAACACATGCAGGCGGCCGCCGCGCGCCTCGATGCAGAGCGCCGTGTGCGGCACGCCCACCCATTGCCGGTAGCGGCGCCGGATCTCTTCGGGCTGGGCATCGGCGCTCAGCGGGAGGGGGCGCTCCGGTGGCGGCATCGGCTCGGAGGTCCAGGTGACGCCGGTGGGCCTGGGCGGCTGCAGGTATTCCACCACTTCCTGCTCAACTTCCATGGCCCAGGGCAGTTGCGAAATGGGCAGGCGCAACCCCATGGGTGAGCTGCCCGGCGAGAGATACATGCGGTCGCGGCTGAACACCCAGTCGCCGGATCGCCAGCGGCCACCGTTCCAATCCCAGCCTAGGGGCAGGGCATGGCCGACGGCGCGGTCCAGGCCGCGCGACAGGGCCAGGCTGAGATCGTCGCGGTATTGCGGCGCCCAGGGAATGGCGACCGGATTGTAGTTCTCGGGCTGGCAGGACTCGCGCCAGAGGTAATAGATCCAATCCTCGTAGCCGGGCAGCAGATGTCCTTCTGCCAGTCCCAGGCGGCGCGCCAGCGCCTCGCCGAAGCGCTGGGAATCCCGCTCGGTGTGGCCATAGTCGCGCTGCTCGTCGGCGATCAGATTCTCGTCGCGCCACAAAGCCTGGCCATCATTCCGCCAGAAGCAGCCCAGAGCCCAGCGCGGCAACGGTTCACCCGGATACCATTTGCCCTGCCCGTAGTGCAGCAGACCGCCCGGCGCGAAGCTGGCCTTGAGCCGTTTCAACAGGTGTCCGGCGCGCTCCCGCTTGTGGGTGCCGAGGGCGTCGGTGTTCCACTGCGCGCTCTCCATGTCGTCCACGGAGACGAAGGTGGGTTCGCCGCCCATGGTCAGGCGGATGTCCAGGGCCTGGAGTTCCTGATCCAGGCTGCGCCCGAGACGCTGGATGTCCAGCCACTGCTCGTCGGTGAAGGGCTTGGTGACCCGCGGGTCTTCCAGCACCCGGCGCACGGTGTTGCTGTATTCGAACTCCACCTCGCAGGGGTCGGAAAACCCGGTGATGGGGGCCGCGCTGACTGGGTCCGGCGTGCAGGAAAGGGGAATATGGCCCTCGCCGGCGAACAGGCCGGAGGTGGGGTCCAGGCCGACCCAGCCGGCGCCCGGGATGTACACCTCGGTCCAGGCATGAAGGTCGGTGAAATCCTCCTCGGGACCGGAGGGACCGTCCAGGGCTTTCTGGTCTGCCGTAAGCTGAACCAGGTAGCCGGAGACAAAGCGCGCCGCCAAACCGAGATGGCGCAGGATCTGCACCAGCAGCCAGCCGCTGTCCCGGCAGGAACCCAGCGCCTTGCCCAGGGTTTGTTCGCAGGTCTGGATGCCGGGGTCGAGGCGGATGCTGTAATTGATGTCCTGCTGCAGGCGCTGGTTCAGGCCCACCAGGAAATCGACGATGGGCTGCGGCTTGCGCGAGACGGATGCCAGCCAGCGCCGCAGCAGCGGGCCCTGTTCGGTGATCTCGAAATAGGGTTCGAGTTCCTTGCGCAGGAGGGCGTCGTAGCGGAAGGGGTAGTTGTCCGCGTACTTCTCCACGAAGAAGTCGAAGGGGTTAATCACGGTCAGTTCCGCCACCAGGTGCACGGCGACCCTAAGGTGCCGCACCGGTTCGGGAAAGACGGCCCGCGCCAGCAAATTGCCGAAGGGGTCCTGCTGCCAGTACAGCCGGTGCTCCTCGGGCTCCACCAGCAGCTTGTAATCGTGGACGGGCGTGCGCGTATGCGGGGCCGGCCGCAGCCGGATCAGTTGCGGCGAGAGCCTGACATCCCGGTCATAGCGGTAGGTGGTGATGTGGTCTATGCCGACATGGATTGCCAATGCTCATTGCTCCAATAGGTGGCACGCTGGCCAAATCTGGTGCGTGCGCCAAGTTGATCCCACTGCCAGCTCGCGCCGCGTCACCGCGACCGGCCCGGCCATCAATTAACCGCTTCCACGCCCGGCGGCACTTCCCAGTCGAAGCGCGGCAGGCGGTCGAAGGCGCTGCGGATGCCTTCGCACCATTGATTGCGCATATCGTTGTAGAACGTGCTGGACACGTCAAAGTTGAGGTAATGCCCAACCTGAAACGAATCCGTCCGGTAAATCATCAATTCCAGCGGCGGTCCCACGGAGATATTGCTCTTCATGGTGGAATCCAGGGACACCAGGGCGCAGCGCGCGGCATCTTCGAGGGACAGGCCCGCCGCCATGGTGCGTACCAGGACCGGCTTGCCGTACTTGGTCTCGCCAATCTGCAGATAGGGCGTGTCCAGGGACGGGGTAATGGCATTGCCCTGGGGATAGATCAGGAAGATTTCCGGCGGCTGCCCCTGAATCTGCCCTCCCAGGATGAAGCTGGCCTCCGTGCTGATGCCGCTGCGCTGCATGGCCAGGGAGTGGCTCTGTTGCGCGCTCACACTGACGTTGCCCACGTACGTCGCGGCATCGAAGAGATAAGGTGCGGTATTCAGGTTCATCATAGACGCCGGGTTCTCCAGATCGCGCCGCAGTTGGTTCACCACCGCTTGAGTGGTGGCCAGGTTGCCCGCGGACAGCAGGACCATGAAGCGGTCCTGGTGCAGGTCGAATCGGTACATCTTGCTGTAAACGCTCGCGTAATCAACGCCAGCATTGGTTCTCGAGTCGGAGGCGAGAACCAGGCCCTCGTCGAGCTTGATGGCCAGGCAATAGGTCATGGAAGGTATCCTCGGATCGTGCGCGTAGGGGCTATAGGGTGCCAGCCATTGCTGCGTTAAAAAAGTGCGTCCGATCCTTCTTGGTGCATTGCAACGCCATGCCCGCCCTCTTGTGCCCCGGCCGCGTAAGCGGCATTTCTTGTTATCCCGGCTGTCGCGGCGTCGCCCCTTCGCTCCGAAAGGTGGCGCCGCGCCGGCCTCTGCCCTCGGTGAACTGCAAGTCCCGGACCAATCCCGCAATACCGGCGGACGCCGCTGAAATGCGGAATTCGTCCAGTCACGGGTCAATCCCAGGTAAAATAGGTGCTTGCCTGGTGCGGCGGCAGGCTATATTAGGCATCGAGCCCGCCGAGCCCTTTCCGGCGCGATTTTCACAGTAGACTCCATGACCCAGCGATCCACCAGCCAGCAATCGTCCTCCGGCCAGCCCATGGTGCGCAACGTGGTGCGCACGCGAATTCCCACGCGCCACGGCGAGTTCATGCTCTACTACTACGAGAACCGGCCGGACAACAAGGAGCATCTGGCGCTGGTGAAGGGCGATGTGGAAGGCGCGTTGGACGTGCCGGTGCGGGTTCATTCCGAGTGTCTCACCGGCGACGTGTTCGGCTCCATGCGCTGCGACTGCGGCGATCAGTTGGACCGGGCGCTGGCCATCATCGGCGGCAGCGAGTGCGGCGTTCTTCTCTACCTGCGCCAGGAAGGGCGTGGCATCGGCCTGCTAAAGAAACTGCAGGCCTACAACCTGCAAGACCAGGGGCTCGATACGGTGGAGGCGAATTTGCGCCTGGGTCACCGGGAAGACGAACGCGACTACGGCATTGCCGCGGCCATCCTGAAGGATTTGAAGGTGCATTCCGTGCGCCTGATCACCAATAATCCGCGCAAGATCGGCGAGCTGCGCGAACTGGGGGTGGATGTCACCGAGCGCATTCCCATCGAGATCCCGTTCAATGCCGAGAACGAGGGGTACCTCCGCACCAAGGCGCGCAAGATGCAGCACCTGCTTTCCTTGCGCATGAACGCCGAGGAATCCACCGAGTTCGTGTTCATCGAGCCTCTGTTGGATCGGCTGGAGGCGCACCGGCAGTCGGAGTCGGCCGCCCCCTTCGTGACCCTGGCCTATGCCCAGAGCCTGGATGGCAGCATTGCGCTGGACGCCGGTTGCGGTGACGAACTGCGCTCCGAGCGCGCCGTGCGCTTGACCGATTTCCTGCGTGCGCGGCATGACGCCCTGCTGCTGGGCATCAATACGGTCCTCAGCGACGATCCGCAACTGCCTCCGGTGGGTGAATTTGGCCCGGCGCCACGGGCTGTGGTGTTGGACAAGACCCTGCGCTTCCCGCTCGATGCGAGGCTTCTTAGTGGGGATGGCGGCAAGCCCATCATCATTACCACCGAGGAAGCGCCGCCGGAACGGATGGCCGAATTGTCGGAACGCGGCGCGCAGGTCGTGGTGACGGGAAAGAACGAACACGGAATGGTGGATTTGCGCGCCACCCTGCAGGTGCTGCGGGGCATGGGGCTGCGCAGCATCATGGTGGAGGGTGGCGGCGCGGTCATCAACTGCTTCCTTCGTGACCGCCTGGTGGATTACTGTGTCATCACGGTGACGCCCAAACTCATCGGCGGCGTCAAGGCCGTCAGCGAGCCCTGCCAGTCTGTGGACCGACCGCTGCTATGCATCGACAAGTGCCATTACCATGCCTTGGACAACGATATCATCGTCCACGGGGCTCTGGAGCGGACCTGAGAGGCGGTCAAAAAATCTACTGCGCGTCCCGATTGCTGCGTCGCGCGTTGCTCGGAGTCCTCATGTACCCCACGTACACTGCGGTTCCTGCGCTCCGGGCTCCTTGCCCTTGGGCCGCGCGCTACGATTTTTCACGCCCCCTGAGGCTCCGGATCGGCTAGCTGTTATCCTGAAAATTGCGCACTTGCCACACCAGGTGATCCAGCGCGGCAAAGCTGTCCAGCGCGTCCGGCACGTTCTCGTACTGGGCATGGACCCGGAACACTTCATCACCCTCACAGGAGCGGATGCTGGCTGAAAATTCGACCGCCGGTCCGCAGCCGCCGCCCTGACATTCCGTCGCTTCCTGGCCGTTCTCGGCGGCTCTCGTGTGCAGATCGGCTTCGTGTATCGCGCCGTCGCCGCTCAGCGAACAATGCTTCATCAAATCACCCTAGCGTAAACAGATGTTTCAGTTTATCAAGAACCCGCGACTTTTTCCTACGGGACACTGCATAGGTCCCGCCCGCAGCGTCCCTCAAGCCTGGGGCTATCCGGGGCCTTAGGCGGTTGTTGCCTTGTGCTGCCTGTGGTTCGCTTCATCGGAGCACAGGGGCGATCAGTTCTTCCGCTGGCACCGGGTAACCGAAATAATAGCCCTGGAAGGCATCGCATTCCTGGGCGAACAGGAACGCGGCCTGATCCTGATTTTCCACGCCTTCCGCCAGAATGCTCAAATTGAGTTGCCTGCCCATGCTGATGATGGTTTTGACCAGCACGGCATCTTTGCCGTTTTGCAGCACGTTGGCGACAAAGGAACGGTCGATCTTGAGCTGGGAGAATGGCAGTTCGTTCAGATAGCGCAGAGACGAGTAACCGGTGCCGAAATCGTCGATGGAGAAGGTGATCCCGAGTTCCTGTAACGTTCGCATCTTGTCGCGCGCTTCCCTGGCATCGTGGATCAGCAGGTTTTCGGTGAGCTCCAGGATCAACTTTCCCGGATCGGCGCCCGTGACATTCAAGGCATGCCGGACATCATGCACGAAGGTCTTGTCCAGGAATTGCCGGACGCTCACGTTGACGGCCAGACTTAGTGAGTCGGCACCGGGCGTGGCCTGCCATTGGCGCAGCTGAAGGCAGGCGCTCTCCAGCACATGTCGCCCGAGGGGCAGAATAAGCGCCGCCTCCTCGGCGACCGACAGGAATTCCGCCGGCGGCACCAATCCCCGCTGCGGGTGCGCCCATCGGAGCAGGGCTTCGGCGGCAACGATGCGCAACTCGCGATTGACCTGGGGTTGATAATGCAGCACGAATTCGGTCTTGGCGATTGCCCGACGCAATTCCGCTTCCAGGCGCACGCGGCGTTCCGCCGCCGCCTGCATGACCGGTTCAAAGAAATAGAAGGTGTTGCGTCCCGACTCCTTGGCGCGATACATGGCGAGATCGGCGCGCTTGAGCAGATCTTCCACGGTTTGCGCCTGGGCAGGGAATAGGCAGATGCCGATACTGGGCGAGATGACCACTTCCTTTTCGCCGAGCGAGACGGGCTGATTGATCCGCGCGAGCACTTTTTCCGCGATCGTCTGGGCCTGTGCCACCGCCTGCATCTCGTCCGCGCTGAGGGTTTTCAGCATCAGTACGAATTCGTCGCCGCCCAGCCGCGCCACTGTGTCCGTTTTGCGCGCGCAAGCCTGGAGGCGTTGAGCCACCTCAATCAGCAACTGATCGCCCGCCTCGTGCCCCATGGTGTCATTGAGGGCCTTGAAGTTGTCGAGGTCGATGAACATGACGGCACCGTGCGCGTCGGTGCGCGAGGTGGCCGCGAGCGCCTGGCTCAGTCGGTCCGTCAATAGCCGGCGGTTGGGCAACTCGGTCAGTGGATCGTACATCGCCAGATGCAGGATGCGGGCTTCGTCTTCCTTGAGGAAGGTAATATCGGAGAAGGCGCTGACATAATGGCTGACCTTGCCCGATGAATCCTTCACCGCGTTGATGGTAAGCCACTCCGGGTAGACTGCCCCCCCGGCGCGCCGGTTCCAGATTTCGCCGGACCAGAAGCCTTGCTCCTGGATCTGATTCCACATGCTGCGATAGAAGTCGGGGCCGTGCCGGCCAGACTTCAGCAAGCGCGGCGTCTTGCCCAGCACCTGCTTTTCTTCATAACCGGTAATTTTCTGGAAGGCCTGATTGACCATGATGATGTGCTGGTCGGCGTCGGTTATGATCAGGCCTTCCTGTGTATTGGCGAACAGCACGGCAGCTTGGTGCAGGCGCTCGTCATTGCGTTTTTTTTCCACGATATCCATGGCCATGCTGGCCAGTTCCTGGGCGATCTCGATATCGTCCTGGGAATAGGGCTCGCGCTTGTTGCCGACGCCCAGGATCGCGGTCACCAACGCCCCGTTCAATACCGGAACGGTCAGTTGACGGATCACCGGCGCGTGACCTTCGGGTAGGCCTTTCCTGTGGGGCAGCGAGGCATAGTCATCATGCACCACCGCACGGCGTTGCCGCAGGCAATCCGCCCATACCCCGGCCTGGCTGACGGGATAGTGCTGGCCCTTGCCCTCGGCCTTGCACATGTTTTTTACGGTATTGCTCGACCAGGCTTGAAGTGTCAGGTTCTCCTGATCGGGATCAACAAAATGGAAGAAACCGATTTGGCTGCCGGTATAGATCTCCACGTTATCCAGAACCCATTGCATCAACCCGTCCAAGGATGCGGTAAGGGCGCGTTGAGCCAAATCGGCCCTGAAGCGGGTTAGGAATTCTGAGCGCTTGCGACTGAACACGTCTCGGGCGAACGCGTAAAAGCGCCCGCCAGCTTCGGGCCAGAAGGTGATGCTGAGTTCGACCGGCCACACAGAGCCATCCTTGCGCCGGTGGAGGCTTTCGAACAGGTCTTCGCCGCGCTCAGCGATTAACTGCTGGTGCCTCGAGGTTTCAGTATGGGACTCACTGGCTTCCAGGTCGAAGATTGTCATGGCCAGCAGTTCGTCGCGGATGTATCCGGAATTCTGGCAATAGGCATCGTTGACTTCGAGGATACGGCCGTCGGTGTCGCAGAGGATGAAACCGTCCTTGGTGGAGGCCAGAACGCTGCGATAGGTCCGCTCGCTTTCTATAAGCGCCTGTTCCGCCTCGCGCCGCGCGGAAATATCGGTTATTACCCCAAGGGCGCCCGCATAGCTGTCGTTTTGTTCGAACAGCGGGTTGGTCGTTACGATGGTCCACAGGTCTGACCCGTCCTTTCGGCGAAAGCAGAAGTCATGCTGCTCGGAGAAGCCGGCCTGCCGTGCCTTGAGCTTTTCCATGACCATTTCGCGGTCGCGTTGATGAGCGAAGTCGAGCAGGTGCACGCCGACCATTTCCTCGGGTGTGTACCCGAGCATCGTTGCCATCCGGGGGTTGACATAACGGGTGAATCCCTCGGCATCGATCATCCAGACGCCGTCGCTGGTGGATTCGATGAAGTTGCGGTATTGCCGCTCCGTGCGACTCAGTTCCTGCTGCAATTGCAGCAGACGTTGGTTGGCTGCGTGCAATTGCCGGTACTGTTGCAGCAGCTGGCCAAACAGTTCGGACAGCGAGGTGGTGAGCGCGAGCTGGGCCGGGGTCTCGCCGGGGTCGGACAGCGCCGCGTACGCGTCGGCGGGGCATTGGCCTTTGGCAATGTCTTGCAGTTGCCGACCCATGGCTTGATCTTCCCCTAGGACGTGGGACGTCAGCCAATTCACCAGGAACCGGATCAAATCCTCGGCGCGACTAAATTCATCGCCATGGGTCTGGCCCTTCAGGGCGCCGAGATATTCGCTGAAGGCCTGGTGGCTCCGGGCGTGCATGTCAACGTGACGTGCATCCACGCCAGCTTCCCCCATGAGCGACTCTTCGGTCCTGAAGTGCACGACGGCATAGTCGATCAACCGGTCCAGCACTCTCTTGGGCTCGTCCACCGGATTCGCGTCCACACGGGTGAGCGACGTTGCGTATTCATTGAGGAGTTGGAACAGGCCCTGATGCTGACGGTCGACGATATCGATACCGGTGCGGTAGCGCTCATTCCAGGCGATCAGATCCATCCCGCTCTCCGCTCAGAAGCCCTGATGTGTAAGTTCATCTAACATGGACGGCGATGGTCGGTATTAGCTAGCTGGACGGTTGCGCCCGATGGCTCCTGACGATCAGAGATCCCTCACGGGTAAATTGGTTCCTACGGCTGGGGGCAGCGCCTGTCTGATCTGATTTGCTCTCACGATCGGTCTTCCATGCCTGGAGTTTGGGATTGTCCATGCGAATCTGCTTGATAGTGCTTCCCAGCCATGGTTTGCACAAGGTTGCGGACCGTTTGCGGCTTACTCTACGCAGCGAGGCGCGCCACGCATCACATGACGGGGAGGCAGGGCGAAGTATGGCAGGTGTCCGGCGAAATGGTGTAGTCAGCCGGGCAGGATTTGCGATGAGGCGCTGCCCATGGTCGCGCGATCTGGACAGTGGCGGTCAAAAACCGGAGTGAGCCGAAGGCTGGGCGCGAACGGGATGGGACTGGAGACAGACGGTGTCCGCCGGCTGTCTCCTTGCGTTGCTCAGTGATGTTCGCCCTTGGGCTTCTCGCCGGTCGAGGTCTGGCTCAAGGTCTTCTCGATGACAGTGCGGTCGTCGATTTTCAGCAGGGTGATACCCTGATCCATGATGTAACGGCACTCCGCGTGCTTGGCGCTACCCACATTGCTCCAGGTCAGGTGCACGTAGGTCATGTGGTCGCTGTTGGATTCACTCGGCGTATAGGGCTGTGCCCCCACTTCCTGTTTAACCGCGGCCGTGCATTTGTCCAGCGCGAGATTGCTGAGCAGGCTGGAGGTTTGCAGGAACGCCCCCTGCATCTTTTCCTGAGGGGTTTCCTTGGTGGTGGCGACGATGCCAAAACCCACCGCCATGACTGCGAGGAAAGCCAGAAAGAGTTTGAAAGCCTGTGACTCCATGAACGCCCCCTTTTTTGTGTGGTTATGTCTCCGGCGCACTATAACAAAAATGCGCCAGCCTTAGGAGTCGAGCCACGGTCGGGCCTGTACGTTCAGGTGCCCTTGTAGATCCGCTCGACCAGGTCTTTGAACCAGCGTGGCCGGACCAGGACCACATAGATGCCCACCAGGCTGGTGATGGGCATCGGACCCAGGCCGAACAGCGTCAGCATGATGAGCACGATCAGGCATGTGATACGGGTGGAGGTCATGGGGATCCGGTTATCGGAGAATTCGGGCGTCCGCGCCGCGGTTGCGGTCGCTCACTTTTGCTGGCGCCAGCGATAATGGACTTCACCATCGTCACAGCGCCATCCTCCCTGATTATTGCCGGCCTGAGCGCCGACACTTTGGCAGTGATGGGCTGCCTTGAAAGCTTCCCAGTCGGCGTCACCTTCCTGTGCGAACACCAAAAGATAGGCGACCACGGCGGCGGCCAGGCCGAGGCCGCCGAAGACCAGTTTCCACGGGCTCAGACGGTAGGGCATCGTTTTTCCTCCACATGAGGCAGTCCGCGCCAGTCGGCCTGAAGCGCCCGAAGAGGGCGCAGCACCGGGTTGGCTTGGTTTAGACCCGTACCGTAAACTGAAGCCTTTGGCTTGTCGAGAGCCGTTGGTGCAGCATTCTCGCAACCGGCACTCCATGCAAGAGACCCAGGAGCATACCCCAGCATGAGTGAGCCATTGCCGGCCTCGTTTCCCGGCGTTCGATTGTTCCTTCGGGCGATGTTGGCCGCCTTCATCGTGCTTGCGCTGTGCTCCTTCAGCAATGCCTACGCAAACCCCAATGAGTTCAAATGGGTGTTTCTGGGGGCCTGCAATTGGGTCATCCTGTTGGAACTTCTGATCTGGCCGGTAGCCTGGCGGCGTGTGCCGGACCGGCTGGACGCCTGGCTGCTGGCGTTCATCGCTTACGCCGGCGTTTCGCTCGCCTGGTCGGCGGATTCGGCAGGCGGTGTGCTGGTCTGGGTCAAGTGGCTGCTGTTGGCCGGTCCCTTTCTTTATTTTCGCCATCGTGCGAGCGATTCCTTGCTGCGCCTCAGCCTGTGGTCGGTGGGCGTTGCCAACGCGGTGGTCATGCTTTTCGCCATCAGCGGGTGGGCCAACTGGGCGGGATTCGCCAACGAGAACTTTCTCACAGAGTTCCAGCTCATTTCGCTCCCGTTTCTAGCGGCTCTGATTCTGGCTGAATACAACCCCTGGCTGAAACTACCTGTCGCCCTGATTGTATGTCTTGAGTTGCTGGACTTGGCTGTATTCAACCCCAGTCGGATCGAATGGCTGGTGCTGCTGGGCATGCTGATTCTGGCCATAGAGGGATTCATCTGGCGGCGCTTGCGGATGCGCAGCCTGCTCGTCTTGAACGGAACTGGAATCGTGGCTGTGGCGGCTGCTCTTGTATGGGCAGGGCTGCACGCGGATTCGGCCCATGCCCTTTTCGTGGAATCGGTCCGGCCGCGCGTGGCCTTGATCGTCAATACGCTGAGACTGTGGTGGGACGCGCCCCTGTTTGGGCACGGCGCCGGGAGTTTCGATGCCTTGTATCCGCTCTATAAGGAGTGGCACCTGAGGTACTTCGAGCATGCGGACATACTGCTGTCTAACAAGATGGTGAAGGCCGGCGCTGCCCACAATGAACTGCTGCAACTGCTTGCGGAATACGGACTGGTCGGCCTCGGCATCCTGGGAGGCTTTGGCTGGTTCATGCTGAGGCAGGGCATGCGCAGACGCGACCGGCACGCCGCGCTGGGAGGGACGGCGCTGTGCGTCGGACTGCTCATTGGCCTGATCGAATTTCCCCTGCAGAATCCTGCAACCGCGCTCCTTCTGGTGCTGGCTGCTGCCATGCTGTCCCGCCGGGAGGAATGCCAGGCGAGCGCGGCGGGAAGGGATTTGGTTTCGGGGCCGCTTTGGATCGCGGGGCGATTGGGAGCTCTGGCTGCGGGTGTCTTGCTGCTGGTCGGCATGCTCCGGTTCGACCAGTCCAATCGGTTGTTCGGCCAGGTAGCGGACTTGATGGGCAGCGATCCGAGGGCGGCGTTCGCGGCTAATCAGGAGGCCTGCCGGCTCAATCCCTGGGACCGCCGCATGCGTATGCAGTTGTACACGACCCTGACCTTCTGGACGGCAAACAGCGCCGTGGCGGTGTCCTCGGACGCGGAGAATGACCGCGTCTACGAATTCAGCAGCCGTGGCGCCGGGCATCAGCCGGTGCTGTTGCTCGGACGTCTGCAGCATTTGCTAAACAGCGGGCGCTACGAGACGCAGCGCGAGGAGACGGAGGCCCTGCTGGAGACGCTCAAACGCGAGTCTTCGCGCATGGCGGACGTCTGGATTCTGGACGCGTACTATGCCCTGCTGCTGGAAAGCCCGGAGCGGGCGGCGGCGGCCATTCGCCGCGCCCAGGGGCTCGATCCCAGCCCTGAACAGCGGGAGAACTTGCAGCGCCTACGCCAGGCGCTTTAGGTCTGACGCAGGCTCTGTGCCGCTAAGGTTTCTTGATGCGGAATTTCTGGGCCGCGTTGTCGCCCGCGCTGTTCTTGAACTGCAGGTCCACCGCGAGCACCTGGCCCGATTCCCAGCTTATGTCACCGAGGCACTGATCGAGATCGACAGTGAAGCTCACCTGGTTGGCGGTTGGGTTGGCAGTATCTGTGTCCTGGTCGCCGCGGGTATCCTTAATGCCATCGCCGCTGGGTCCGGTGCCGCTCGGCATGCTCAGGTCGCCGCTGAGGTTGCTGTAGGTTTCAGGCTTGCAGTTGCCGGGGCCGCGGTCGGACACGCAGCCGCTCCCGGGCGTGTTGGTGCAGGGGGCATTGGGAATATCGATGGTGATGGTGGAACGGCCGATGTCGACGAAATCGCCTTCGCCTGCCGCCTTGATGCCCACGCGCTGAGGCCGGTAGGCGGCCAGCGTCAATTTGCCGTCCCAACCGGCAGGCGCCACGAAGGGGCTGTTCATGGTGCCTTCGCTAGGGGGATAGCTGACCCCTTTGGTTTCCGAGCCCATCGTGATGCTGGCGATCGCGGGCGTGGTGCTGAAGATGAAGTTCAGCATGCCTGGAATCTCTCGGACTGCGCCCGAGCTGTCCGTGAGGATTTCGACATAGGTGTCGCCGCCTTTGATGGCGCTGATGGAGAAGGCATTGGGGCGAAGTTGGAAGTCATTGGTACTGCCGCGCGTGATGGTCCCAAAGCCATCGCCGTCGCTGTCGAAGTCGTCCGGGAACGCCTTGCCGGCGCCCCCTTCTCCAACCGTGCCGGTACCGCCCTTGCTGCAGTAGCTGAGGCCGAAGCAGTTGAGTTCCACCGTGTCTGAGTCACTGCCTGCCACCTGAATGGCCAGGCTGGCGTTGGCGATGGCCTTATCCAGATCGGCGGCGGTCAAACTCCGCACATACTGGTTCAGGCTGTTTTCGATCTCCAGTTTCAGGTTGGAAAATACCCGGAAACTGCTGGTGCCATCGGTCGGGCTGCTTGCGCTGTCAGAGTCGTAGGGGTTGAGGATGCCGTCGCCGTCCTTGTCGATGTCCAGGGCATCCACCAGTCCATCCTTGTCCTTGTCTTTTCCGGGGGAGTCGCTCTCGTCCGCGGCGCTCGGGGCGGCGGCCAAGACTGGCGCCGCACCGGCGCTCGCCACCTTGAGCCCCAGCGTATTGCTTGTCCCTTCAGGCAGGCAGGATCCCGTGTTTGCGAGGGCGGTCGTGCCCTGTTTGTCCAGGAATTTCTTGTTCAACAACTTGCCTGCGTAGGCAACGCCGTTCGTCGCTTCGACGGCGATGGTGCCCAGGTTCAGCTTCGCACCGGAAGTTCCCGCCGCGATTCCCAGAACCAGCGTAGCCTTGCTGGAGTCGCACTTGCGCTTCTTGGTCGCCTGCTTGTAGGTGTAGTACTGGTTGCCGCGCTTGACCGCCAGAATCACGGGGCCTCCCAGGCTGCCGCGTTCGTCAATGGCATAAAGGCGGAGATTTCCGCTGGAAATCGCGAGGTTCAGAGTCCCGCTACCAGTGGCGGCCTTCCCGTCCTCGTCGACGCTGACCAGGGTGTAGTTGCCCGGCATTTGGCCTTTCAGGGTAATGGCGTTTGCCGAAGGCGCGTTGAGGCAAACGGCTGCCATGAGTCCAGCGCTCAAAATCGTCAAAGCTTTCATGATGGTGCTCCGGGGACGGAAGGAGGATGCCGCAGCCATGGGTAAGCGGGGCGCGGGCTCGATTCGGCCTAAGAGCTTAGTAGCAGTTTTTCAAACCGCAATGTGGCGGTCAGGCTTGCGTACCACCCGAAGGAGCGCTGACAGCAGCTTACTTCGCTTGCATGTGCGCGGAAGCGGCGTCTAGCGTTCTGCGCACTAGCGCTGCGGGTTTGACGTTATCTTCGTAATAATTGAAATTGGCGGCGCGCATATTCTGCGCTAAATCCGGGTCATTCAACAGCTTTCTGCAGGATATGATGCACTGCTCCGGGGACTTAAAGGAGAGAAAGTTGACGCCATCCAACAAGGGTGTGGGGAGATGATACAGCAGTGGCTCAGTAACGATGCAGCGCGATGCAGCCAGGTATTCCGGAAACCGCCAGCCGATCGACTGTCGTATCCCGCGCGTGAAGACGACTACCTGGCAGCGCCGAACCAGTTCAAGATACTCTTTGCGAGACGATCCGTGGCTGGTAATCAAGCCTGGATAATGTTTTCTTGCAAAATCATCGGGCATAAGCCCGCCGATGAATTGGTCGCCGAAAGACTGTCTTAAGGCTTCTATCGTTTCGACTCGCGCCTTATTGAGTTCAACGATCTCATCGGAGAAAACGTGGTCGCGAGGGTTAAATACTCTGGTTTGGAAAAGGATGAGGGGTTCGCTGGCTACCGTGGGCATCACTTCAATGGGGCCAGACGTGATATTCTTCCGGGCACTGGCCAAGGTTTTTTTAATCAATACCTTTGCAATTCTTATTGGGTTCTCCCGGTATGCTTTCGTTGCCGCCAGAAATACTAAGTATCGCCTAAGGCCAGCGAACTCGAATTCACTTCTGCAAGGGCAGTTAAGGCCATATGGAAGAATTTTCGATTTCCACTCTGGGTGTTCTGTCTGCCAGCCTTCATAGTGAGCATAAAGTTCTGACATGTCCAGGTTCATGTCCAGATAACTGGGTAGATAGCTTCGCTTGAAATAAACATCGCACAGTTCTATGCCATTCATGGAAATAATGGCCGGTCCATCGAGCATGTCGTAGCATATCTTGATGGGTTCTCTGTCTCTCTCCATTAATTCAAGATATACAAGGCGGTGATTTGTTTTTGAGCCCCAGTCTCGACGTTCGGAAATCTTTATTTTTGGGCGCGATGTAAACTCCAGCTCAATTTCGCCAGTATGCGCCAGGTCAAAGAGACCGGCATATATTTGAGATGTAAACTGGCCATCAGACAGCGGGTAGACTCTAACTTTTCTCACGGACATACGGATTCACTGGAATTAAGGATGCGATGGGAGAAACTGTCGGCGCCAACCGAGACATGGGGTGCTCGAGTTCGTATCTCGCTGCCCTGCGCGATGACCCACGCCCCATGGTATCAGACAATAGGGGGAGTGCGAGGGACTGTCTGACTGAGGACCACGCGCGGGACGCGCTCGGCGATCTGGCAGGTGATCTCGTAGGGAATGGTGCCCTGGCGGCGAGCCAGTTCCCAGGCGGTGATGCGCTCGTTGCCTTCCTGGCCGATCAGGGTGACCGAATCGCCCAGGCTCACGTCGCTGTCCGGGCCCACATCCACCATGATCATGTCCATGCAGATGGTGCCGACCACGGGGTAGCGCCGACCGCGGATCAGTACTTCGGCGTTGTTGGTCAGGGAGCGCGAGTAGCCGTCGCCATAGCCCGCAAGCACGGTGGCGATGCGCGTCTTCCGCGGGGCGATGTAGCGCCGGTCGTAGGAGATGGGCGTGCCACCCTCTACGGATTTCAGATAACTGACCTGGGATTGCAACGACATGACCGGAGCGAGCCCGTCCGCCTTCAGGCTGCCGCTCGGGGCATAGCCGTATAGCATGATGCCGACGCGCACCAGGTCGAAGTGGGCCTCGGGCAGGGTCATCACGGCGCCGCTGTTGGCAAAGTGCCGCAGCGGCACCCTCACTCCAAGACGCTCCAGTTCACCCAGCACGGCATTGAAGCGCTGCAACTGCTCGCGGGCAAAGGCCTGGTCAGGGTCGTCGGAGCTGGCGAAATGGCTGAACACGCCGGCCAGTTCCAGATTCGGCAGGCGGGTAATGTCCCGAACTGTCTGTGCGGCCTCCCGGTGATGGACGCCGATGCGGCCCATGCCGGTATCCACCTCCACGTGGATTCTGGCGGTCAGGCCCAGGCGCCCGGCCAGGTCGCTTAGCACCACGGCCTGATCCAGGGAGGCGACGGTGATTTCCAGATCCAGCCGAATGGCCGCGACAGCGCGTTCTCCCGCCGCCAGTTCCAGCAGCAGGACGCGCTGCTGGAAACCAGCCCGGCGCAATTCGATGCCTTCCTCGATGCGGGCGATGCCGAAGTAGCCGACCCCGGCGGCCTCGGCCTCGCGGGCGACGGCGAGCATGCCGTGACCGTAGGCATTGGCCTTGATCATGGCGAGCAGTTGAACTTGGGGCGCTATATAGGAGCGAATCACCTCGATGTTCTGGCGCAGGGCGGCCAGGTTGATACGCGCCACGGTTGGGGTTTGCAGGCCGCTCAGGAGCAGATCGCGGTAGTCGCCCGCCGCGTCGGCATGTTCGGCGGCGGCGAACCCGGCAGGCGGGTGTGAGTCCATTGGCATGCCCTCACCCAGGCTACGGGCGTCTCCCTGGCTGCTCGGTATGGTCACAGTTTGTTCTTGACCTCTTGGTAGATTTCTTCGGTGGATACTTCCGCTCCCGTAAGTATGGCATTCAGTTCGCTGATGCGCTCTTGGGCGAAGGCTTCGTCCTTGATGCCGCTGGTGTTGACGTAGACATTGAGTGCCGCGCTCTTGAGGGCGGCGTAGGCGGCCAGGACCGCCACGCCGGCGTCGCTGATCACGTTGCGGTTGCCCTTTTCGGCGGCGGTCCGACTGAGCTGGATCAATTCCGCGCAATCTTTCGCACAGGCCAGTGGGACATCCGTGGCGGCCTTTAGCGCGGCCTGAATGGCCTCGCTGCGAGCCTGCTTGTCGGCATCTGTCTCCTTGGGCAGCCGGTAAGCGCCCATCACCCGGTCGAAGGCCTCCACATCGGCGCGGACGGTGTCGCTGAGTCGAGCGCGCAGGCTCTCCGAGGCATCCAGGGTGGCGCGCATATCGGCTTCCACCGCCTCGTAGCCCTTCTTGCCGAGGGTCAGGTTGCAGACCATGCTGACCAGGCCGGCCCCCATGGCGCCGATGATGGCCGCCGCACTTCCGCCACCTGGCGTTGGCGCCTTGCTCGCCAATTCGTCCAGGAAGTGCTGAATCGACGTGTCGTTGATCATGCTGCGGTCTCCAAATTTGGACGGCGAATGCGTAAACTAAGGACCTCGATTATAAAGCACGGGCGAGCGGGCGGCATCTCGCCGCACGGAGTTCGCAACTTTTGTTCCCCGGCACGGGCCACGGGCTGGCTCGCTCCTAGTACAGGAATCTTGATGAAAAAGCTGTTGTTTCAGTTCGACACTGATCCGCATCCGTCGGTGTTCG
Source organism: Methyloterricola oryzae (assembly GCF_000934725.1). Taxonomy (NCBI): domain Bacteria; kingdom Pseudomonadati; phylum Pseudomonadota; class Gammaproteobacteria; order Methylococcales; family Methylococcaceae; genus Methyloterricola; species Methyloterricola oryzae. Next base: position 732,224 of record NZ_JYNS01000001.1, on the reverse strand, counting down.
ATACCGTGGTGGCCTATGACGGCGGTGCCGATCACGTGATTGGTCACGGCGGCTTGACGCCTGAAAACGTGGGTGCATTGGTGGAGGGGGCGATCTTCACCAGGGCCCCGAAGGACAAGAAGAACACCGCCATTTTCATTGGCGGTAGCGACTTGAGCGCAGGGCAGGAATTGCTGAAGGCGGTGAAGCGCAAGTTTTTTGCGGATTTTCGAGTGTCTGTGATGCTGGACAGCAACGGCAGCAACACCACGGCAGCGGCAGGCGTGGCCAAGCTGGCTTCGTCCGGGGTCATCGCCGGAAAGCGCGCCGTGGTGCTGGCCGGCACCGGCCCGGTAGGGCAGCGCGCCGCCGTCATGTTGGCCAAGGAAGGCGCCGAGGTCGCGCTCACCTCACGCCAGATGGCGCGTGCCGAAAGGGCTTGCGCCGAGATGAAGGCGCGCTTCGGCGTGGACCTGAAGCCGGTGGAGGCTTTCGACAATGCCGCACGCGGCGCGGCCATCGCCGGGGCGCAGATCGTCTTCGCCACGGGGGCCGCCGGTGTGCAATTGCTGGACCCGGAGCATTGGCAGGATAACCCGGACATCCAACTCATCGCCGACGCCAACGCGACGCCGCCGCTCGGCATCGGTGGCACCGACATGATGGACCGTGGCGCTGAGCGTAACGGCAAGATCGTGTGGGGCGCCATTGGTTTTGGTACCCTCAAGCTCGCGCTGCACCGCGCATGCATCGCGCGGCTGTTCGAGCGTAATGATCAGGTTTTCGACGCCGAGGAGATTTTTGCCGCGGCGAAAGCAATGGCTTGACGATCCAGGAAGCGACTCATGTCTGAATTCAAGAAATATGTGTGTGTGGTTTGCGGGTACATCTACGACGAGGAGCTGGGTGAGCCCGAGGCCGGATTGGCGCCGGGCACCCGCTGGGAGGATGTGCCTGAGGATTGGTCCTGTCCGGACTGCGGGGCCAGCAAGGGCGATTTCGAGCTGATGGTGTCCTGAAGCGGTGCCGCTGTGAATACCCTTATCGTCGGTTCCGGCATCGCTGGGGTGACCCTCGCGGAGGAGTTGCGCAAGCGGGTGCCGGACGCCCGGGTGACCCTGCTGACCCGGGAAGACCGGGGCTATTATTCGCGCCCTTTGCTGTCCCACGGGTTCACCCGCGAGGACATCGAGACCAAGATCGTCCTGAAGTCCTTTGCGGCCTTGCAGGAGTCCGGAATCGATGTGCGCGCCCAGGCCGAGGTCATGAGCCTGGACCTTGGTCAGCGGCGACTGCGTTACCGTCAACCGGGCGGAGAGGCGGAGTTGCCTTACGAGACCTTGGTGCTGGCGCTGGGGTCGGCGGCTTTCGTGCCACCGCCATTCCGCTCTCAATCCAGCCTGTTCGATACGCTGAACAGCCTGGACGATCTGGTGCGGCTACGCGCCCTCAGGCGGAAGATCCGGGAGCGCCATGGTGGTGTCCGCTGGGCGGTGATCGGCGGTGGGCTCATCGGCTGCGAAGTGGCCGCCGACCTGGCCAAGGCGGGCGATAACGTCACTCTGTTTCACGCCTTGCCGCGTTTGATGGAGCGGCAACTGGTCGAGGATGACTCCGTTCGCCTACGGGCGGTTATGGAGCAGGGCCTTGGCGTACGCGTACTGCTGGATCAGGCGGTACAAGGGTTCGCCGAAAGCGCCGACGGACTGGCTGTGAAACTGGCGGGCGGCGAAGAATCCGGCTTCCACGGCATCGTCGTGGCCTGCGGTTTCCAGCCGCGCACGGAACTGGCCAAGGTGGCGGGGCTGGCCACCGGGCGCGGCATTCTGGTGGATGAGTGTCTGCGCACCACGGATCCTCATGTCTTTGCCATCGGCGACGTGGCCGAGTGCCAGGGCGGCCGTCTGTATGCCTATGTGACCCCGGTCCGATCCCAGGCCTTGTGGCTGGCGCAGTATCTCGCAGGCCAGACGTCCGAACCCTGGACGGTGCCCGAGTTCAAGCCCAAGGCCAAGGTGCCGGGCTTCAACGCCCTGCATCCCTATTTATTCTGAAAACGGGGCGCAGCCTGCGTCGCACTGGCTCCCATCCTGTATATGAACAGGCGCGTCCCGCGCTTGTCGTTCAAGGTCAGGACCTGCGTCGGGGCCGTATCGGGCACGGCAAAGCTGTTGCTCACGAAAAGCGCCCCCTCCCGCATTTCCGCCAGGGCTTTCCGCCATAAGGCCGGCATGGGCTCCGGGGACAGGAAGGCGTAGACCAGGTTGAACCGTCCCAGATCTTCACGCCATAAATCGCCCAGACGGACGTGGGCGTTGTCCAATCGCAAAAGCCGTAACCGGCTGATGAGAAAGGGCAGGGGCGCCGATTCGACGCCATTAAAGCGCCCGCCGGGATGACGCTGGGCCAGATGGCGCAAGGTGCCGCCGAGGCCGCTGCCCAGGTCCAGAAAGCTGGGTGATGCGTAGTCTTCTACAAACTGGTCAAGGGCTTCCCAGGTGGCCCGGTTGCTCAAATACAGCGGAACCCGCTCTCGCGTATTGCTGCGGAAAACCAGCCATAGCAGTACGAAGCCCGCAAGGTATATGACGGGAGGCAGTTGAAGCCGTAACAGGACAGCAAGGGCTGGCAGGAAAGCCGCCTGGATCGGTATCCACCAGCGCGGCAGGCCCAGCAGCGGTGCCGCCATGGCGGCGGCCAGGCTCTGCAACAGCACGAAAGTCCAGGGCCAGCCGGGCGGGCCGGCGAACTGCATGGCGGCCAGCGCCGGAATCAGGGCGATGATCTGCGCCGCCAGCGCCCTGAGCCATATCGGCACGAGACCCGGCGCCGCTTTAATGGGCGGGCGGAATGGGCTGTATTGGTTGGATGGGCTGAATCGGAGCCGCCGGCGGCTTACGGATGGGTAGGCCGGTCTTGGATTCCGGAACAGCCTCTTTTTCCAGCGGGTTCTGCTGCGAGACGTCGAGGCTGGCGCCGCTCATGATGGCCTCTTCCGTCTGCTTGTTCATGACGATGATGGAAATGCGCCGATTGGTGGGGTCGTCCGGATTATCCGGGTGCAAAGGCACGCTGGATGCCAGACCGACGACCCGCATCATTTTTTCCGGCTTGAGGCCGCCGCGCACCAGTTCCTTGCGCGCGGAATTGGCCCGGTCGGCGGAGAGTTCCCAATTGGTGTAACCCTGGCCCGAACCGGGGAAGGGCTTGGCATCGGTGTGGCCGGTCACGGTGATGCGGTTGGGCAATTCATTCACCACCGGCGCGATCTGGTCGATGATTTGCGAGGCATAGGGTTCCATGCGCGCGCTGGCGGTGCCGAACATCGGACGTTTTTCCTCGTCCACGATCTGGATGCGCAAGCCCTCGGCGGTGATGTCGATCTTGAGCTGACTTTTGAACTGCTGCAGCACCGGGTTGGTTTCGATCAGTTTCTCGATTTTTTCCTCCAACGCCTTCAGGTGCTCCATGTCCTTTTCCAGGGTGTCGGTGCTGTCGGTTTCCCCGCTTTCGGCAACCTGCTCTTCCTTGCCTTGATTGGTGAGCTTGACCTGTCCCTCGGACTGGGTCAGGTCCTCGCCGCCGCCCTTGATGATGCTGGTGCGGTCGCCGGCGGCCTGGCCGCCCTGCATCGCGGGCTTCCACGGGTCTTTGAAGTACTCGGCGATGCCCTGCAGCTTGGCCTGGTCGACGCTGCCCAGCAACCACATCAGCAGGAAGAAGGCCATCATGGCCGTCACGAAATCCGCGTAGGCCAGCTTCCAGGCGCCGCCATGATGGCCGTGGCCGCCTTTCTTGACTTTCTTGATGATGATCGGGGTTTGTTCGCTCATCGGGTCAGGGCCTCAAGGCGCCGCTCACTTGTTGGCTTTGATGTGTTCTTCCAGTTCCGCGAAGTGCGGCCGTTCGGTGGAGAACATGACCTTGCGCGCGAACTCCACCGCCGTGGGCGGCGCATAGCCATTCATGGTGGCGATCAGGGCGGCCTTGATGCTCTGGTAATACTTGGTCGACTCTCCCAGCTTCTGTTCCAGATTGCCCGCCAGGGGGGCGATGAAGCCGTAAGAAATCAGGATGCCCAGGAAGGTGCCCACGAGAGCGGCGGCGATCAGAGCGCCCAAGACCTCCTGCGGTTTGTCCAGGGACTCCATGGTATGCACCACGCCCATCACCGCCGCCACGATGCCGAAAGCGGGCATGCCGTCCGCGAGTTTCGACAGAGCCGAGACCGGCAGATATCCTTCCTCGTGGTGGGTGTCGATGTCGATGTCCATGAGGTTGTCGATCTGGTGCACATCCAGGCTGCCGCTGGACATGAGGCGCAGGTAGTCGGTGATGAATTCCACGGCGTGGTGGTCCGCCAGGACCTTGGGCGCCGATTTGAACAACTCGCTCTGCTCCGGGCTTTCGATGTCGCCTTCGATGGAGAGCAGGCCGTTCTGGCGCATCTTGACGAAAATCTTGCTCAGCAGGGTCAGCGTTTCCAGGTAGAACTCCTTGTTGTACTTGGAACTCTTGAAGACGTTGCCGAGACCGCCGGCCGTGGCCTTGAGGACCTTGGGACTATTGGAAACGATGAAGGCTCCCAGCGCGCCGCCGAAGATGATGATCATCTCGAAAGGCTGGATCAGGATACCGATGTGTCCGCCCGATCCAAGATAACCGCCGAGGATGCCGCCGACGACGACGATATAGCCGATGATGGGAAACATGCAGTGGCTCCGCTTAGAGAGTCTAGGGCAGTCGCAGAAAAAGCCTCAAGGGGCTTGGTTAATCGGGCTGAGCGGTCGGGTGCGGGGTCTGGGCGCCGGACCTCCGCCGGTCTCCTCGAAGTCTAGACGATAATGGTCCCCCACGAACAGGTTAGCGGATGCCGGATTTTGGCTTCAGGGACTGTTGAAATTCTGAGGCGCTGCCCCAATAACCGGTTTCAACGTCGCATATTGGGTTTAGCGGCGCACATTGATGCCAAAACAAGAGGAATTACTGACGCCATGACTGTCGCGGAAAACAAAGTCACTCTGGGCTTCGAAGCCGAAGTCAAGCAGCTGTTGCAGCTGATGATCCACAGCCTGTACAGCAACAAGGAAATCTTTCTGCGCGAGCTGATCTCCAACGCCTCGGACGCCGCCGACAAGCTCCGCTTCACCGCCTTGAGCAACGACGCGCTCTACGAAGGCGACAGCGCCTTGAAGATCCGCCTGGAGTTCGACAAGGACAGGCGCACCGTCACCATCACGGATAACGGCATAGGCATGACCCGCGAGGAGGTGCAGGAAAACATCGGCACCATCGCCCGCTCCGGCACCCGTCGCTTCTTCGAATCGCTGACCGGGGACGAAGCCAAGGACAGCCAGCTCATCGGCCAGTTCGGCGTCGGCTTCTACTCGTCCTTCATCGTCGCCGACAAGGTAACCCTGGAAACCCGCAAGGCGGGCATGGAGGCCGAGGCCGGCGTGCGCTGGGAGTCATCGGGGGAGGGCGATTACTCCCTGGAAAACATCGAGAAGTCCGAGCGCGGCACCCGCGTTACCTTGCACCTGCGCGAGGGCGAGGACGAGTTCCTGGATGGCTGGCGTTTGCGCTCCATCATCCGCAAATTCTCCGACCACATTTCCCTGCCCATCGAGATGCTGAAGGAGCACTATGGCGAGGAGGGCGAGGAAAAGGTCATCGAATGGGAGACCGTCAATAGCGCCTCGGCGCTCTGGTCCAAGTCCAAGGACGAAATCAGCGAGGAAGCCTACAACGAGTTCTACAAGCACGTTTCCCATGATTTTCAGGAACCGTTGGCGCGCATCCACAGCCGGGTGGAAGGTACCAACGAATACACCCTGCTGCTCTACGTGCCGGCTCATGCGCCCTTCGACCTGTGGGACCGCGACGTCAAGCACGGCGTGAAGCTCTATGTGCGCAAGGTCTTCATCATGGATGACGCGGAAAAGCTGATGCCGCGTTATCTGCGCTTCGTGCGCGGCGTGATCGACTCCGATTCCCTGCCGCTCAATGTCTCCCGCGAGATCCTGCAGGAGAACAAGCTGCTGGAGAAGGTGCGCTCCGGCGCGGTGAAAAAGGTGCTGGGCCTGTTCGAGGACCTGGCCAAAAATGAGCCGGAAAAATACGCCACCCTCTGGAAAGAATTCGGGCAGGTGCTCAAGGAAGGCCCCATCGAGGACTTCAAGAACAAGGAACGCATCGCCAAGCTGCTGCGCTTCGCCTCCACCTACGGCGGCACCGACGCTCAGGATGTGAGCCTGGACGATTACATCGCGCGCATGCAGGAAGGTCAGGAGAAGATCTACTACATCACCGCCGAGAGCTACGCGGCCGCCAAAAACAGCCCGCACCTGGAGATCTTCCGCAAGAAGGGCATCGAAGTGCTGCTGCTGTCCGATCGCGTGGACGAATGGATGGTGAGCTATCTCACCGACTATGAGGGCAAGCACCTGCAATCGGTGGCCAAGGGCGATCTGGACCTGGGCAAGCTGGAGGGTGAGGAAGAGAAGAAGGAGATCGAGGAGGTCGGCAAGGACTTCGAGGACACTGTCGAAAAGATCAAGAAGAGCCTGGGCGAGCGGGTCAGCGACGTGCGCCTCAGTCATCGCCTGACCGACTCGCCGGCCTGCCTGGTGTCCGAGGTTTACGGCATGAGCCGCACCATGGAGCGCATCATGAAAGCCGCTGGGCAGAGCGCGCCCAGCAGCAAGCCCATCTTCGAGATCAACCCGGGCCATCCCTTGATCGCGCGCCTGAAGGACGAGGGGGACGAACAGCGGTTTGAAGACCTGACCCAGATTCTCTTCGACCAGTCCGTGCTCAGCGAGGGCGGTCAATTGGAAGACCCGGCCGCCTTCGTGCAGAAACTCAATCAGTTGCTGCAGCGCGGCCTGATGTGATCCTGCCGCCGCCGACCCGCGTACTGCGAGTCGGCGGCGCTCTCAGGCCAGCGGGTCCGCCCTCTGCTCCAGCCACTCGCGCCACACCGCCAGGCTGATCGCCAGCACCACTGGCCCCAGGAACAGGCCAATCAGGCCAAACTGGGCCAGCCCTCCCAGAACACCGAAAAACACCAGCAGAAACGGAATCTGCGTCGCACCGCTGATCACCAGGGGGCGAATGATGTTGTCCACCCAACTCACCACCAGTCCGCCCCATAAAGCCAGGGAAAGAGCCTGCAGGTGCTGCCCCGAAGCCAACAGCCAAAGGCTGGCGGACACCCAGGCTACCGGCGTGCCAAAGGGGATCAGGGCCAGGAACATGGTGACGATGGCCAGGAGGATGGGGGCCCCGATCCCGCTGAACCAATAGCCGATACCGGCGATCGCGCCCTGGCCAATGGCGGTGAGCACGATGCCATACACCACCGCCTTCACCGTGGCTTCCACCGTGCTGAAATAGTGCTCCATCCGCGCCCCCAATACCTGGTGCAGCAGCGTGCGAACCTGCATCAACAGTCCCGGGCCGTCGCGGTAGAAGAAGAATACGGTCAGCAGGGTGAAGCCGAGCTTGACCGCCAGGTAGCCCACATCGCCCAGAATGGCGAAGATATTCCCGGAAAAGTGCTGTAGCCAGGGGGCCACCCTTTGCTTCAGTAGTGCGCGAAGATCGTCGAATTGCGCCAGCTTCGCTGCGGCTTCGCTGCCCACATAGGGAATCCGAGAAATGAAATCGGGCAGCGTGGGCTTCGCATCCAGCCAGCCGGGCAGGTTGCGAAAGAATTCCATGATCTCGCGCTGGGACAGGATGCTGGCCCAGATCAGCGGAACGACGATGACGGAGGCGATGGCGACGGTCATCACCAGGGCCGCGCTCGTTCTGTGCCCCCCGAAGGAAAGGCTCAGGCGCATGAAGGCAGGCCAGGTGACATAGACCAGTATGGCGGCCCAGCCCACCGGCACGATGAAGGGCCTGAGCACGAGGTAGGCGAGGGCCAGCAGGAAGGCGAGGAGCAGGCCGGGGGTGATGTAACGGGTCAGTTGGTCGATGGCGGCTTTCTCCTGAGCGGGAGGCAGGTGATGGGAGAGGTTTGTACCTCAGCCCCTGGCGGTTCGCAACGCCCTCGAGCGGCCACTACATTTGCCACGAGGTCCATGGAACGCCGATTGCTTTTTCACGCTTGCGGTTCCGCCGGTTCAGGGTGGAACCGGTATAATCTTTCACCATCGGAGGGCCGCGAGCGGCCAGTCTCCCAAAGTATCGAGATCCGGTCCCATGAATTTTCCCACCATCGAAGCCTTTGTCGGAAACACGCCCCTGGTTCGCCTGCAGCGGCTACCGGGTGAGACAAGCAACACGATCCTGTGCAAGCTGGAAGGCAACAACCCGGCCGGGTCCGTCAAGGACCGGCCTGCCCTCAGCATGATCAAGCGCGCCCAGGAGCGCGGCGAGATTACGCCCGGCGACCGCCTGATCGAAGCCACCAGCGGCAATACCGGCATTGCCCTGGCCATGGCGGCAGCCATCATGGGCTACAAGATGACCCTGATCATGCCCGACAACATGAGCGCCGAGCGCCGCGCCAGCATGCGTGCTTACGGCGCCGATATCATCCTCACCCCCGCGGCGGGGAGCATGGAGGCGGCCATCGATCTGGCGCGGGCCATGGAGGCACGCGGCGAGGGCAAGGTGTTGGATCAATTCGCCAATCCGGACAATCCCAGGGCTCATTACGAAGGCACCGGGCCCGAGATCTGGCGCGATACCCAAGGGAAAGTCACCCATTTCGTCAGTTCCATGGGCACCACCGGCACCATCATGGGCACGTCCATGTACCTCAAGGAGCAGAATCCCGCCATCCAGATCGTGGGCGTACAGCCGGAGGGGGAGTCCAAGATCCCCGGCATCCGCCGCTGGCCGGAAGAATATCTGCCCAAGATCTACCAGGCTTCGCGGGTGGACCGCATCATCGACATGGGTCAGGTGGAGGCGGAAGACACCACGCGAGCGCTGGCCGCCCGGGAGGGCATCTTCGCCGGCGTCTCCTCCGGCGGTGCTGTGGCTGCAGCGTTACATCTGTCAGCGGAAGTCGAGCACGCGGTGATCGTGGTGATCGTCTGCGATCGGGGCGACCGCTATCTTTCCACCGGCGTGTTTCCAGACTGAGCCCAAAAGCCCTCAAGACCAACCTGCTGAATGTCCAGACGTCCCAAGCGCAAGCCGCTGCCTCAAACACCCTTCGGAGCCCGCGTCGAATCATTTGCCCACGATGGCCGCGGCGTCAGCCATGTGGACGGCAAGGCGGTTTTCATCGATGGCGCCTTGCCCGGTGAGGACGTGCGCTTTGTGTACACCCAGATCCGCCGCGATTTCGCGGAGGGGCGGGCGGTGGAAATCCTTGAGCCTGCGGCGGAGCGCGTAGCGCCGCGCTGCGCCCATTTCGGCGTCTGCGGCGGTTGCAGCCTTCAGCATCTTGCCGAGGGCGCCCAGATTCAGGAGAAGCAGGCCTTGTTGCTGGAACAGTTCCGGCGTCTGGGCAAGGTGGAGCCGGAGGCTCTATTCGAGCCGCTCATCGGGCCCCACTGGGGCTACCGCCACAAGGCCCGGCTCGGCGTCAAATGGGTGGCGAAAAAGGACAGGGTGCTGGTGGGCTTTCGCGAAAAGGCCAGCGCCTTCATCGCTGAAATCGAGCAGTGCCCCGTACTGCACCCGGCGGTAGGCGAGCACCTGACCGATCTTGCCGCGATGATTGCCGGCCTGAGCATCCGTGAAAAGCTGCCGCAGATCGAAGTGGCGGTGGGCGACGTGCGTTGCGCCCTAGTGTTCCGGGTTTTGCAGCCGCCCTCGTCCGAGGATCTGGAGCGGCTGAGCGCCTTTGGTGAGCATTACGCGTTCGACATCTATCTGCAGCCCCAGGGACCTGACTCGGTTTTCCCGCTGCATCCGCAAACGCCGCCGCCGCTGACCTATGCCCTGCCGGCCCATGGCGTCGAGTTCCGTTTCAAGCCCACCGACTTTACCCAGGTCAATGTGCAGATCAATCGGCAGATGGTGGATCGGGTGCTGGAACTGCTCGATCCGCAAGGCCATGAGACGCTCCTCGATCTGTTCTGCGGCATCGGCAACTTCACCCTGCCGTTGGCGCGCCGGGCCGCTCAGGTCGTGGGCGTGGAGGGTGGCGCCGAGGCGGTGGCCAGGGCGCGAGAGAACGCCGAGGCCAACGGGCTGGCCAATGTCCAGTTCCACGTTGCGGACCTCACCCAGCCCCAGGATCAGGCGGCCTGGGCTACCGCCCGTTACGACAAGGTGCTGCTGGACCCTTCCCGCGCCGGCGCGCTGGAAGTGTTGCAGTACACAAAAAAATGGCAGGCGCGGCGCATCGTGTACGTGTCCTGCAACCCGTCCACCCTGGCGCGCGATGCGGGCGTACTGGTGCACGAGCATGGCTACCGATTGCTGAGCGCGGGGGTCATGGACATGTTTCCCCATACCTCCCACGTGGAATCCATCGCCCTTTTCGAAAAGTGATGGAAATTTCAGGCGCCTACCTGAGGGTGAGCATTCCCGAGCAGCGCCTGGAATTGCTGGAGGGCGGCCGGGCGGTGATGGATTACCGCGTTTCCACCGCACGCAACGGGCCGGGTGAACTGCGCGGTTCAGAGTGCACGCCGCGCGGCTGGCATGTCATCCGTGCGCGCATCGGCGAAGGACAGCCGGCCGGCAGCGTTTTCGTGGGGCGCCGACCGACCGGGGAAATCTACACCCCGGAACTGGCAGAGCAATTCCCGGGACGCGACTGGATCTTGACCCGCATCCTCTGGCTGGGTGGCATCGAGCCCGGCTTCAACCGCTATGGCCCGGTCGATACGGCCTGGCGTTTCATCTACATCCATGGTAGCCCCGACTCCGGGGTGAGCGGCGAGCCCGCCTCCCATGGCTGCATCCGCATGACATCTCAGGATGTCCTAGACTTGTTCTCTCGCGTCGCTGCAGGTACGCGCGTTCAGATTGTGGCTTGAGCCGTCAGCCGGCTTTACAGAACGGCTCCCATGGCCCCGGCCTGTTTCTGAAAACCGCCGAAAATCAGTTGGATGCTTCCAATGGCATGCCCTCTGCCTTTCCCTGCACGTCGCGTTCGACGATTCATGATTGGTCAGTATGTGGAGTTGTATGAAAAAAACGCTTATAGCTGGTATTGCGATTTTCGGATTTGGCTTGAGTGGGGCTGCCATGGCGGCCTCGTCGGTGGCCGGGAAGACATTCGACTTGACCGGGAAGTTTGGCGGGAGCGTAAGCGCGGCCTGCAAGATTGGCGGTTCCCGCAGCCAGAAAGTTGCCGCAAAAAAGAGCCTGACGGCTCAGATCACCTTCAACGAGGACGGGACTTTCACCTGGTCCAACGACACGCTGGGCATAGGCGTCGCGGACGGCACCTGGACCCAGAAGGGTTCCAAACTGGATCTGGATTTCGATGATCCCGCCGCGTTTTCTTTTATCTGGATGTACGGGGCGTCACTCACGACGAGCATCCCGGGTGGCAGCGCCACCGGCAGTCCGACCAAATACGCCTTCGGCGGCACCATCAACGGGAAAGGCACGAGCCTCAGTGTCGTCGAATCCGGCGGGTTCAAGATCGACGCCAGTGCTGCGATGGGTGGAGGCAGCAACGCCTGCAAGTACAAGTACAGTGTCAACCGCAAGTACAAGGGAAATAGCCAATAGCTCTTCTAGGGGTTCTACTCCGGCGCCACGCGCAGGTGAAAGGTGACTGGCCCATCATTCACCAGTGACACCTGCATGTTGGCGCCGAAGCGGCCCGTCCGGACCTTCTGCGGATGGCGCTGCTGCGCCTGGTTGACGAAATAATCGAATAGCCGCCGGCCCTCTTCGGGGGCCGCGGCGGGCGTGAAGCTCGGGCGCGCGCCTTTGCGGGTGTCGGCTGCCAGGGTGAATTGCGAGACCAGCAGCAGCTCGCCACCGATATCGGCCACGCTCAGGTTCATGCGGTCCTCGGCATCGGGGAAAATGCGATAGCCCAAGATGCGCTCCAGCAACCGATCGGCTTGGCTTTCCCCGTCGCCTCGTTCCACCGCCACTAGCGCCAAAATGCCCTGGCCGATGGCGGCGATGCTTTCACCTTCAACGGCGACTGCTGCTTGCGTGACGCGCTGGATCAGTGCGATCACAGCCCGCGTTTAATAGGTGGGCATGGACGGTTCGACTTCCGCCGCCCAGGCCGCGACGCCGCCGCTCAGGTTGCTGACATTCTTGAAGCCACGGTTGATGAGGAAATTCGCCACCTGGGAACTGCGCATGCCGTGATGGCAGATGACCACGATTTCCTGCTCCGGGTCCAGATCCTCCTGGCTCAGGAAGATGTGTTCCATGGGCATGGAGACACTGCCCTCGATGTTGCAGTAGCGGAACTCGATGGGCTCACGCACGTCCAGCAACAAGGGGGCGGGTCCCTCCTGCTCCAGTCGCTGCTTCAGTTCTGTCGGGGAGATCTGCTGCATTATTCAAACCCTGTCGTTGGGATGTGATGGGGTAAACCAATCGTCAGGCGGCCAGGCCGTTTTCCTGCACGGCCAGCAGCACTGTCTGGCCGATATGGGCCGGGTTGCGCGCCACGTAAAGTCCAAGCGCTTCCATGGCGTCCATCTTGGCGCTGGCGGTGTCCTCTTCGCTGGAAATGATGGCGCCGGCGTGACCCATGCGGCGTCCCGCGGGAGCGGCAAGGCCCGCGACGAAGCCGACCACGGGCTTTTTCATGTTTTCCTTGGCCCAGCGGGCGGCCGCCACTTCCTGGGGTCCGCCGATCTCGCCGATCATGACCACGATCTCGGTTTCCGGGTCGGCCTCGAAGGCCTTGAGTACGGTGACGAAGTCGGTGCCATTGATGGGATCGCCGCCGATGCCCACCGAGGTGCTGATGCCGAGCCCCAGGGCTTCCATCTGCTCGGTGGCCTCGTAGTTGAGGGTGCCCGAGCGGGAGACGATGCCCACATTGCCTTTCTTGTAGATGTGGGACGGCATGATGCCCACCTTGCATTCGTCCGGGGTGATGATGCCGGGGGTGTTGGGACCGACCAGGATGGAATCCTTGCCGATGCGGTAGCGCTGCAGCCGGATCATGTCGTGGATCGGGATGCCGTCGGCGATGGTCACTACCACCTTGATGCCGGCGTCGATGGCTTCCATCAGGGCGTCGGCGTTGAAGGCCGGCGGCACGAACACGGCCGACACGTCAGCACCGGTTTCGGCGACTGCTTCGGCCACAGTGTCGAATACCGGCAGACCCAGATGGGTGGTTCCGCCCTTGCCGGGGGTTACGCCGCCCACCACGGTGGTGCCGATGCGCATGGCGTCCTGGGCATGGAAGGTGGCATGCTCCCCGGTAAAGCCCTGGAAGATGACTCGTGAATTCTTGTTGACGAATACGCTCATGGTTGTGCTTACCCTTTGACGGTCGCGACGGCCTTGGCGGCGGCGGCGTCCAGATTTTCCGCGGTGATGAAGGAAAGGCCCGACTCGGCCAGGATCTTGCGGCCTTCTTCCACATTGGTGCCGGCAAGACGAACGATCAGGGGTACCTGGATCTGGAGGCTGTTGCAGGCCTGGATCAATCCCTGGGCGATCCAGTCGCAGCGGTTGATGCCGGCAAAGATGTTCACCAGGATGCATTTGACGTTGGGGTCTTGCAGCACGATGCGGCAGGCGTTGGTCACTTTCTCCGGGGAGGCGCCGCCGCCCACGTCGAGGAAATTGGCGGGACGCCCGCCATGCAGCGTGATGGCGTCCAGGGAGGCCATGGCCAGTCCCGCGCCGTTGACGATGCAGCCGATATTGCCGTCCAGGGCGATGTAGTTGAGGCCGTGTCCCGAGGCTTCCACCTCTTTGGGGTCTTCCTCGGCCAGGTCGCGCAACTCGGTGATCTGTTTCTGCCGGTACAGTCCGTTGTCATCGAAATTGAACTTGGCGTCCAGCACCATCAGCTTCTCGCCTTCGCCGGTATTGACCAGCGCGAGGGGATTGATCTCCGCCTGCAGGGCATCCTTGTCGCGCATGCAGCGGTAGATCGCCTTCATCAACTTGACCGCCTGCGGCATCAGCTTGCCCTTCAGGCCGATGGCGGTGGCCACCTTGCGACACTGGAAGTCGCGCAGGCCGATGGCCGGGTCGATGACTTCCTTGACGATCTTGTCCGGACTGGTCTTGGCCACGTCCTCGATATCCATGCCGCCTTCGCTGGAGGCGATGATCGTGATGCGCTGGGTACCCCGGTCGATCACGAAGCCCAGGTAATACTCGTGCCGGATGTCGCTGGCCTGCTCGATCCACACCCGCTGCACCACCGAGCCTTCCGGGCCGGTCTGATGGGTCACCAGGCGCGTGCCGATCATGGCGTCGGCGGTCTTGCGCACATCCTCCAGGGAATTAACCACCTTGACGCCGCCCGCCTTGCCGCGACCGCCCGCGTGAATCTGCGCCTTGACCACCCACCGCTCGCCACCGATCTCCTCCGCGGCTTGTTCGGCCTGGGCGTCGGAATAGGCGACGCTGCCGACCGGGACGGACACGCCATAGGACTTCAGCAATTCCTTCGCCTGGTATTCATGGATATTCACGGGATGCAATCTCCTCTGGGATCAGGGGCGCGCCACCCGGCGGGCCCGGCAATTAGGGGCTGGGAGTCGGTGGTCCAGCCCAAGGGGTTTACGCGGCGGTGCGCGCCTCGATGGTTTTCATCTGGCGCACCACATTTTCCGCCATGCGGATGGAGGCGGCGTCGATCAGGCGGCCGTCCAGGGACACCGCGCCCTTGCCTTCCTTCGCCGCCTGTTCCATGGCTTCGATGATGCGGTAGGCTCGTGTCACTTCCTTTTCGGTGGGTGTGAAGAGCTCGTTGCACAGGGCTACCTGGGAGGGATGAATGGCCCACTTGCCCTCGCAGCCCAGGGCGGCGGCCCGCCGCGCGGCGGCGCGGAAGCCTTCCGGGTCGCCGAAATCGCCAAAGGGGCCGTCGATGGGGCGGAGCCCATAAGCCCGGCAGGCGGCGACCATGCGCGAGATGCCGAAATGCCACTGATCGCCCCAGTGATAGGCGCGGGTGCCGCTTTCGTTGGCGTCGGTGAGCATGCCGTAGTCCGGGTTGGCGCCTCCGATGTTGGTGGTGCGGGCGCGCACCGAGGCGGCGTAGTCGGCGACGCCGAACACCATGGCTTCCATGCGCTCGGGACAAGCGCGGGCGATTTCCTCCACGTTTGCCATCCCCATGGCCGTTTCGATCAGCACATGGATGTTGATCTGCTTGTAGCCTTTATAGGCTTCGATCTGCGACAGCATGGTGGCGACGAAGTAAACGTCGGCCGCCGAGCCCACCTTGGGTATCAAAATGGTGTCGAGCTTGTCGCCGCAGGCTTCCACCACCTCGACCAGATCACGGTAGGCGTAATGGGTGTCCAAACCGTTCATGCGGATGGAAACGGCGCACTTGGACCAGTCGTGGGTGTTCAGCGCCTCGATGATGTTGGCCCGCGCCAGTTCCTTGTCGTCCGGCGCGACGGCGTCTTCCAGGTCCAGGAACACGATGTCGGCGCCGGCGTCCGGAGCCTTTTCAAGCATTCTTTTATTACTGCCGGGCACCGCCAGTTCGCTGCGGTGTAATCGGTCTTTTACAGCCATGTCATGCCTCAAATTGAAAAATGCGCCACCGGCGGGCTCCTACCATGCGAGTCCCGCACACAAGATTCCGGGGTAGTCGGTCGAAAGGGCGGCGGCGCGGGAAAAATCGCTGTCGCCACCGTGGCAAATGGCGCATTATAAACCCTGGGCACTCCATTTTTCCTCTTTTTGTATGAGCAATAGTCAGTTAAGACGGAATGGGGTGTCCGCAAGACCCTAAAAATAAGGTTAAACCGTTTTCCACAGTGTCGCGGAATGGAACCATTAGTGTTTTAGCACGGGCTTAATCTGTGGCGTAATTGCATACAGTCGTTGTTGTAATGAAGAAAGTCTGCTACATTTCCGCCGTACAGCAACTAACTGTTGCTCCGTTACAACGGATACAACAATCCATAACGTTGAGGGAGGGTATATCCATGAAAAACAATAAGAATGTTCTGATCACCGCGGCGGTTGCGGCCGCTGTCTGTGTGGTGGTTCCTGGCGCCGCTTTCGCGCACGGTTCCAAGTCCAGCCGATCTGCCGTGTCGTCTTCGACCTCTGCCCAGTCTGCCCTGGAGGCGCGCCTGGAGCAGATGGAAGCCGAAATGCAGGCGCTGCGCGCGGAAGTCGCCAAGTCCCGCGCAGAGAGCCGCGCGACGGAAGAAAAAGTCGAAGCTCATTCTCAGCAGGTTCAGCAGAAGATCGCCGAGGTTGAGGAGCATGAGGAATCCCATCATGATCTGCTGTTCTTCCGCGGTGGTTATGCCAAGATGGAACATGGCCGCGGCTACGGCTCGCAAGCGCCTGAGACCCTGCTCGTCAACAACACCAATGGCGACAACGATGGCTGGTACGTGGGCGCCGGTTTCGACCACAACCTGACCGACAACGTGTGGGGCCTGTGGGACGGCGCCGAGATTGACGGCGAAGTCATGTTCGAGTACATGAACTTCGGTACCGGCACGAATACCCTGATTGCGATCAACTCCACGGCGCCGGTCACCGGCACCATCGAGAACAAGATCACTCAGTTCACCCTGACCGCGTCGCCGAAAATCAAGTTCAAAGGCCTCGGTGACTTCAGGCCGTGGATCATTCCGTTCGGTCTGGGCATCAACGTCATCAGCCCGCCGTCCAGCGGCGTTACGGTGCTCAACCCCGGCCTGATGCTGGGCGCTGGCGCCGAGTACAAGATCTGGAAGGATCTGTATGCCGGTCTGGACTTCCGCTATCAGTTCACTGGTGGCGACCTGAACTTCAAGAGCAAGGGCGGTGCCGTTCAATTGAAGGGTGTGGACACCGACGGTCTGACCACCGGCGCTTATCTGGGCTTCGGTTTCTAAGGTCCTCGCCGGAACACCGGTCCGAGAAAAGGGGGGGCAACCCCCCTTTTCTGTTTTATATCCCCCGCCGGCTTCGCCGCAAAAGCGGCCGCGCGCAGGTGCTGTCCCTGTGCTAACCTAGCGGACTTTTGGCACTCCAGAGTCCCAGGATGAACGAACTCTATCCTCTCATCGAGCCCTACGCGGCATATCTACTCGACGTGGACGGCGGTCATCGGGTTTACGTGGAGGAATGCGGCAATCCGGAGGGCTTGCCGGTGGTCTATTTGCACGGTGGGCCAGGTTCCGGCTGCCGTTCATTCCACCGCCGCTTTTTCAACCCCGCGAAATACCGCATTATCCTGCTCGATCAGCGCGGCGCAGGCCGTTCCCTCCCCGCCGGGAGCACCGAAAACAACTCCACGCCGCATCTTATCGGTGATCTGGAAGCGATCCGCGCCCGCCTCCAAATCGATCATTGGCTGATCTACGGTGGCTCCTGGGGCAGTACCCTCGGCCTCTTGTACGCCCAGGCCCACCCGGAAAGGGTAACCGGCATGGTGCTGCGCGGGAGCTTCCTGGCCCGGCAACGGGATCTGGATTGGTTCATCGGCGACGGCGTAAGACGCATCTACCCCGAACGCTGGGCGGAGTTCATGGCGGCCATGCCAGCGGAAGCCTCCCACGACGTGATCGGCGCCTTGCATGGCCTTTTGCTGGGTGCAGACGAATTGGCCCAGCGCCGCGCCGCGAAGGCCTGGACCCTGTGGAGCGAGCAGATCGCACAAGGCTCAGGATTTGAGGCCTCGGATTTGGACAAGCAGCAGCCGGCCGTCATGCTGCAGAAAGCGCGGATCGAACTGCATTACGCGCGCAACCGCTATTTCATCGAGGAAGATCAGATTCTGCGCCATTGCGAGTGTCTGCAGCATCTGCCGGTGATCCTTATCCACGGCCGGCGCGATCTGGTCTGTCCCATGGAAGCCGCGTTTTGCCTCAAACAGGCGTTGCCACAAGCCGAGTATTGGGCCTTGCCGGACTCCGGTCACCTTCCCGTGGGCGAGGAGATGATCGACGCCCTGGTCAGGGCCACCGACCTCATGGCGGACCGATTGGGATGAGCGTGAAGAAGCGCATCGTCATCGGCATGACCGGTGCCACCGGCGCCGTCTACGGACAGCGAATCCTGGAGGTGCTGCGTGAGTTGGGTGGGTACGAGACCCACCTGATCGTGTCCACGGCGGGTTTCATCAACGTCCACCACGAACTGGGTCTGAAGCGCAGCGAAATTCTCGCGCTGGCGGACGTCAGTCATGACGTCAATGATGTGGCGGCCAGCATCGCCAGCGGCGCTTTCAAGACCGAGGGCATGATTGTGGCGCCTTGCTCCATGAAGACCTTGGGCTCCATCGCCCATGGACTGTCCGACAACCTGATTGCCCGTGCCGCCGACGTAACCTTGAAGGAGCGCCGCCGCCTGGTCATCATGCCGCGAGAGACTCCCCTTAATCTTGCCCATATCCGCAATATGGCCAGTGTCGCCGAGATGGGCGGCATTGTGTTCCCGCCCATGCCCGCCTTTTACGGAAAGTCCAAGACCTTGGCCGAATTGGTGGATGAATCGGTAGGGCGCGTGCTTGGATTATTGGGCATCGAGGCAGAACTTTTCGCGCCCTGGGAGGGCCTGCGGGGCTGAATTGGATGCTGTGGAAAAAAATCGTCCCTTGACACGCCGTCAAGGTTAAAATGTCCGGCCCGCCATTCCGGGCCAGATTTTCGGTCGACGCGACGCCGCCGACCCATTTTAGTTGCCATCGCACAGGTATTATCGATGTTTGACAACCTTACCGAACGCTTAAACGACTCCTTAAAGAAGATCCGCGGCCAAGGGCGGCTCACCGAGAGCAACATTCAGGACACGCTGCGCGAAGTGCGCATGGCCCTGCTGGAGGCGGACGTGGCGTTGCCGGTGGTCAAGGATTTCATCGAGCAGGTGAAGGAACGCGCCCTGGGCAACGAGGTGGGCAAGAGCCTGACGCCGGGCCAGGCCATGGTGAAGATCGTTCATGAGGAACTCAAGACCATCATGGGCAAGGCCCATGAAAAGCTGAGCCTGGCCTGCCAGCCCCCGGCGGTGATCCTCATGGCCGGCCTGCAGGGTGCGGGCAAGACCACCACGGTGGCCAAGCTGGCGCGTTGGCTGAAGGAAAACGAGCGCAAGTCGACCCTGGTGGTCAGCGCCGACATCTACCGTCCGGCGGCCATCGAGCAGTTGCAGACCCTGGCGGGCGAGGTTAAGGCGGAGTTCTTCCCCAGCGATCCCTCGCAAAAGCCGGTGGACATCGCCCGTAATGCCATCGAGTACGCCCGCAAGAAATATATGGACGTGGTGATCGTCGACACAGCTGGCCGCCTGCACATCGATGAGGAGATGATGGCGGAGATCAAGGAGGTGCATGCCGCGATCAAGCCCATCGAGACCCTGTTCGTGGTGGACAGCATGACCGGCCAGGATGCGGCCAACACCGCCAAGGCCTTTCATGACGCGCTGCCCCTCACCGGCGTGATCCTCACCAAGACCGACGGCGACGCCCGCGGCGGCGCGGCCTTGTCCATCCGCCACATCACCGGCAAGCCCATCAAGTTCATGGGCGTGGGCGAAAAGACCGCCGCGCTGGAACTGTTCCATCCCGACCGTCTCGCTTCCCGCATCCTGGGCATGGGCGACGTGCTCACGCTCATCGAGGATATCGAGAGCAAGATGGACAAGGAGAAGGCCGAGAAGCTGGCCAAGAAGATCGACAAGGGCAAGAGCTTCAACCTGGAGGATTACCGCGATCAGCTGCTCCAGATCAAGAACATGGGCGGCGTCATGTCCATGCTGGACAAGTTGCCGGGCGTGGCCAACCTGCCGGCGGCGGTGAAGGAGAAGGTCAACGACAAGGAGCTGTTTCAGCAACTGGCCATGATCAATTCCATGACGCCCAAGGAGCGCAAGAGCCCGGACATCATCAACACCTCGCGCAAGCAGCGCATCGCCACCGGCTCCGGCACCGACGTGCAAGACATCAACAAGATGCTGAAGCAGTTCGAGCAGATGCAGAAGATGATGAAGAAGTTCAAGAAGGGCAACATCCTCAACATGATGCGCGGCATGAAAGGCAACATCGGGCGGCGCGCGCCTTTCTGAGGCGCTTGTCAGTCCAGTCTCACCAGTGCGCCGGGATGGCGCACGGTGACGGACAGCTTCCCTTGCCGGTAGGCGACCCAGCCTCTGACCTCGACGCGTCGATCCAGGTAGCTCCGGATTGACGGGAACAAATGGAGGTCCTTCCCCGGAATCCTGATTTCAAGCCCCTCTCTCAGCACCAGGCGCGTCTGACCTCGGCCGGTAATAGTCGAAGCGACGTAACCCACCAGGCGCTGCCAGCCAGATTCCTCGCGGGCCCCCGACGCCGGCCTCGGCTGATAAGCCGCCATGGACCACAGGCCGCGATTGGCCCGCTGCGCTTCCCGCTCGGCTTCTAACATCACATTCACGTACTTCAAGTCCGGCGGAAAAATATCGGTAGTGGCCAGACCTTCGCGGATCAGCGCCAAGTTGATGTGGGTGCCATCGGCCAGGAACACGTGGGCAAGACGCCTGCCATACTTGTCCCTCGGCGTGGCATCGAATTCCAGGCGGACCGTGCGGCCGGCAAGCTTGCCGGCGAGCCAGGCCTTGGCTTCCTCCGCGCCGGCTTCGGTGCGGCGGCCTCGATGTGCCACTTCCGGCGTGTTGATGCCCAGGAGGCGGATTTTGTCGCCGTTATCGAGTTCGATGGTGTCGCCGTCATAGATTTTCGCCACGCGCCCGCTGAGTGGCGGAGTTTGGGCGGCGTCGGAAGCCAAGGGCAGCCGGTCCGCGCCAGGTGCCGGCCGGTCACCGTAATGCACTTGTCCCCGTGCGTCATGCCAGCGGAAGACCTGACCCTGCGCCGCGTGGACAGTCAGGCAGGCCAAAGCCAAAGCGCCTGACAGCAGGACCTTGGCGGGGACAAAGGCGTGCGGCGGGTCGGGTAAACCCTTGCCGGACGCTCGGTTGAAGCGATGGGGCATGGCGTGAAAGAATAACGCACCTCAGCCTGACCCGGAAACTCGAAGGGGCCATGCCGCAGCGGCATAGAGTTCTCTCGCAGGCATTCGGCAGGCCGATGATTTTCATACAGCGAAGCGGATGGTGCATGAATAAACGAGGTGGATTGGCCGCGCTCATCGCGTGGGGACTTTTGGCGGTGGTAACGGCTTGCACACCGGGTGACCCGGAACAGAACAAGAAGGACGGCGCGGCGTATCTGGCCGAGAACGCCAAGAAGCCAGGCGTCGTGACCACGGCGTCCGGCCTGCAGTATCAGGTTTTGACCGAGGGAAGCGGGCTCAAGCCCGAGGCGAAGGACAGCGTGACGGTGAACTACAGCGGTTCGCTGATTTCAGGCAGCGAATTCGACAGCGGCGAGGGAATTACTTTTCCCCTGGGGGGCGTGATTCCCGGTTGGACCGAAGGTTTGCAACTGATGAAGGAAGGCGCCAAGTACCGGTTCTTCATTCCGCCGGCGTTGGCCTACGGTGAAAGCGGGGCCGGACGTGTCATCCCGCCCAATGCGACCCTGGTCTTCGACGTGGAACTGGTCAAGGTGAACCGTTGAACACGGCGCCGGAGTCCTGCCAGTGAGCACCGTGCAGGAAGACCTGCAGCGGGCGGCCCAGGCGCTTGAACTTTCCGGCATACGCCGGCACATTTTCCTGTGCGCGGATCAGAGCAAGCCCAAGTGCTGTGGACGCGAGGCCAGCCTGGAAGCCTGGAACTACCTCAAGCGGCGGCTGGCGGAACTGAAGCTGGAGGGACATGGCGGGCTCTACCGCACCAAGGCCAATTGCCTGCAAGTCTGTGTGCATGGTCCTGTGGCGGTGGTGTACCCGGAGGGTGTCTGGTATCACTCCTGCGCGCCTGATGTCTTGGAGCGCATCATTCAAGAACACCTGATCGGTGGGGTGCCGGTCGACGAGTTTCTGATCGGCACGCATTGATGAATGCAGCGGGCCGGTCGCGGGAAGTGGTCCAAACGATAAGCAGAACGAGGATAGGAGAGGCAAAGCGATGAAATCATCAAAGCTTCAGAAAGCGGTCGGGTTGGCGCCGGTATTGCTGTTGGGCCTGTCGAGCCTGTCCGCGCCATGCGGCGCAGAAGTGGTGCCGCCGGTCCCGCCCAAGACCGGGAACGAAATGCCGGTGATCTCCGATGCGGCGGAAAAGAAGATCCTGGGTCATCTGCAGGAAACCAGCCTGTCGCGCCTCAAGGGCTGGCCGGGCATGATCTTTTTCTGCGCGGCGGATGAGGGCAACAATCCGGCTTTGAAGACCTTGTGCCAGGAGACCTATACCGTGCTGGAAAGTCTCGCGGCGCAGAACAGCGTCAAGTTTCATAAGGCGCGTCACGCCAACGACATGATGCTGCTGCCACATCTGACCGGCCGCCTCAAGCTGCTGGTCGAACTCATTGGGACCGATCCGGCTGCCTCGCCCGCGGCCATCAGTGCGCGCATTTCGGTGCTCGCCCACTACACCGGCGCCGTCAACCGTTACGCGGACCTCAGCCTGGGTGACATCTCCGCCGACAAGCATCCGCTGAATGTTCCCCAGCATGTGGACGGCATCCTGTGGGAGAGCAACATCATTCGCGCGGGCGCAAGGCCCGACGAGCTGGTGGGCCCAGTCCGCGACAGCATCGCGGAGCAACTGAAGGTTTTTTTCGCCGACTACGCCAAGGCCAACCAGTGAGTGTCTGATACCGAGAGGAAGCGCTGGCGCTCGCCCGCGCTTCCGGCCGGCACGCAGCAATGCTTCAGTTGATTGCCGGGCTTTCGTCGCTGTTCAGCCAGGTGGCGCTGGGCATGCCGATGTGGTAGCCCTGAGCATAATCCACCCCATATTCCTCCAGCATCTGCAAGATCGCATCGTTCTCCACAAACTCGGCCACGGTCTGCTTGCCGTAGGCCCGGGCAATATCCACCATGGCGCGCACGAAGATCTGGTCGTCCACGCTGTCCGGCAGATTACGGATGAACGCCCCGTCGATTTTCACGAAATCCACCGGGAACTGCTTCAGGTAATAGAAGGAGGCGAAGCCGCTGCCGAAGTCATCCAGGGCGAAGGAGCTGCCCAGCGCCTTGATTTCATTGACGAACTGGCGCGCCTGCGAGAAATCCGCGACAGCCGCGGTCTCAGTGATTTCGAAGACCACCTGGCGCGGGTCGGCTCCGGTATCGGAAAAGAACGTGGCGAAGTCGTCCAGCAGCTTGCCGTCGGCGATGCTGAGCGCCGAGAGGTTGACCGACAGGCTCACATGGGCGTGCTCCGGAGCCAGCCTGGCCAATCGCTGCAAGGCCGCGCGCACCACCCAGCGGTCCAGGTCACGGATCAGGCCGCTGCGCTCGGCGATTTCCAGGAACTGCCCCGGTGAGGCCAGCCGACCATCCTCCATGCGCAGGCGCAGAAGCACCTCATAGCGCGATACATCGCTGTCGCTGATGCGCATGACCGGCTGGAAGAACAGCTCGAAGCGGTCCTCGGCCATCCCGCGCTTGATCTGCTCCTCCCAGGTCATCCATTCCCGCAACCGCTCCTTGGCCCGCTCCTGAGGGGAGAACACGTGCCAGCCGACGCGACCGTTATCCTTGGCCTGGTACATGGCCAGGTCGGCGTTGACCAGCAGGTCGTTGCCGCTGGACGCGCCGATGTCCGGGAACAGGGCGATGCCGATGCTGGCGGAGACCCGCCGGTTGATGTCCTCTCCCGGCAGGGCGATTCCGGCGAGGCGCTGGTTGATGCGCTCCGCGGTGGCGATCGCGCCGCCCTCGTCCGCGTCCAGCATGGCAATGGCGAATTCGTCGCCCCCCAACCGGCCAATCAGGTCGCTGGCCCGAAGTACCTTGCGCAATTCGTCGGTGACCAGCAGCAGCAGGTTGTCACCTGCCTGGTGGCCGCTGGTGTCGTTCACATATTTGAAGCGGTCAAGGTCCAGATATAGCAGGGCGCCCCTGAGCCCATAGCGCGTGGCGGTGTCCAGCATGCGCTCCAGTTCCAGATGGAAACGGCGGCGGTTGAAGCAGCCGGTTAGCGGATCATGATCCGCCAGGAAGGCCATCTTGGCTTCGTTGCGCTTGCGCTCGGTGATGTCCAGGCCCACCGAAAGCAGCGCGCTCTCACCCTTCTCCTGGCCCTCCAGGCGGGTGTGAATCCAGGAAATTTCCCGCTGCTGCCCGTCGGAGCAGACCAGGGCGGCTTCGTGCCTCAGGTGCTTCTGATGGGTGTCGAGCAGGTTCAAGTAGCGAAACTGCAGGTCGTCGTGGTCGGGTTGCAACAAGGGGGAACCGATGAGCGTCATGCTCAGCAGGGTTTCCTCGTCATAGCCGGCCAAGGCCTTGCCGTAGCGGTTGACGGTCAGGATGCGGCCCGCGCGATCACAGGTGACGATGATGACCTCGGCATGCTCCAGCAGGCTGGATGCGAACGCGCGTTCCTGGCATATCTGGCGCAGGGCTTCATGCAGGGAGCGGGTGCGCTCGTCCACGTCTTTCTCCAGGGCCTCCAGGCGCTGGGAGAGAGAGAACGCGGTGTGGTTGAGCACATCGATCTCGTCGTGGAAGCCGCGGTTGCGGCGCAGCTTGACGCTCTGTCGCAGCTGGGCGAAGGCACCCTGGCCCAGCAAAGGTATGGCCCCTACCGTCTGCAGCAATCGCTTCAGGGAGTGGCCGAGGAGAAAATAGAGCAGGGCCAGGGACAGCAGCCCGGCGGCCAGGGTCATCAACAGGGCCCTGCGCGCGGTTTCCGTGGCAACGGCCAGTTCTGTGCTGATGTCTTCCAGCACCACCAGGTGAATTCCCTTGCTCTGGTTATCCGGTGCCAGATGCAGGCGCGCCGCCTCGTAAGTGCGGCCGTTTACTTCGATGCGTTGACCGTTGATTAGGTCGTCCAACGGTGCATGTGCCGCAATGCGTTTGAGCACCGGCAGGCTGTTGGCCGCATTGGAGGCAGCCTCGACCCGCACGCCCCAATTCGCGCGAAACACATCGGCCGGATCGCTGGAAGGTTGGGATACGTCGGCGAGTACGGCGATGTCCGCGGCGGCGGTGTTGTGAAAAGTGAGCACGGTGTCAGCCAGGGACATGCCGACGGCGAACAGCCCGACCACCCGGCCACCCACCAGGACCGGCACCAGGGCCTGGATGCGGCAACTGGATGCGCAATTGATGAGGCTTACGGCGGATTCCTGCTTGAGGGATTTGCGCAGGGCTTCTATCCAGGCCGGAGAATCGGCGGTGTCCTCGTTCCGCGAAACGCTGCCCCAGCGCAGCACATCGTGGCCGTCCACATCCAGATAGCGAGCGTCTTCCAGCCCCATGTCCAGCTGGAATGCGGGCCAGAATTCGTCGAAGCGGTCGCGCAAGGCGTCCAGATCATGCTTGGCCAAAGGCCGTCGAATACGGGACAGGACCGGAAGGGAAACCGCGACTTGTTCCAGGTATTGGCGTTGCTGGCGCACCAGGCCATTGACCTGATGGCTGTACGACGCGAGCTTGACGCGCCGCGACTCGTCGTAGCGGTTCAGCAGATAGCGGTGAAAGAACTGCGCCGAGAGAGTGCTTAGGGTCAGGGTCAGCAGCAGCAGGCTGAACAGCAGCTTCCAGCGCAGGCTCAGAAATCGCTGGGAGCGCCGTGTGCGGACATGCGGCCATACCTGCAAACCGCTCTCCGGTCCGGTGATGCCGCCCGCACGGTCCTCAACGTCGCGCTTCACGGACATGCGTAACGCGGAGATGGTCGGAAATGGCTCGGCATCATGGATAATCCGGCGGCGGTGGTTTTCGGGTCAAGTCCTTAGGTTCGAATCAGCACCGTGCGAGTCCGGTATTCCAGAAGCGGTGTCAGCATTGGAAGCACCGCGGACCTGCGGCTATTGAGCACTCAAAATGGAGAAGGGAAGGGGCGGGCCGGCCCATCTCCGTCGTAAGTGTAGAAGGTGTTGCACAAAAGCAAAGTTGGGGCGTGGGGAAATACCGCCCTGGGGTTCAGCGCTTGCGCTGCAACCTGAGCGAATTGAGCACCACGGACACGGAGCTGAGCGCCATGGCGGCGGACGCCAGCATGGGACTCAGGCGTCCCGCGGCGGCCACCGGAATGGCCACGGTGTTGTAGCCGAAGGCCCAGAACAGGTTTTGACGTATGACGCGCAGGGTGAAGCCGCTCAATTCCATGGCTTCGGCCGCCTTGGCGATATCGCCGTTGACCAGGGTCAGGTCGGCGGTCTGCATGGCCACGTCGGTGCCGCCGCCGATGGCCAGGCTGACGTCCGCCGCCGCCAGGGCGGGCGCGTCATTGATGCCGTCGCCGATCATCCCCACGCGCTCGCCGCGCGCCTGCAGGGAGCGGATGATCTCCAGCTTGTCCTCGGGCCGGGCCTGGGACACGATCTCGTCGATGCCCACCACCTCGGCCACATAATTGGCGGTCGCGGCCACATCGCCGGTGGCCATGAGCGTCTTGACACCCAAGGCGTGCAATTGCGCGATGGCGTCGCGGGCATTCTCCCGCGGCTTGTCGGCGATGCCAAACACGGCGGCCGGCTTGCCATCGCGGCTCATGAATACCGGCGTCTTGCCTTGCGCGGCCCATTGCTCGGCGATCGGATCGAGCTTCTTCGTGGGCACGCCGTTCTCGCTGAGCCAATGGCGGTTGCCGATGAGCAAGGTATGGCCGGAGGCTTTTGCCTTGACGCCGCGGCCTGGCTCGCTGATGAAATCCTCAGGATCGCCGAAGGCAAGTTCCTGGCAGCGCACGTGGCTGACGATGGCCTTACCCAGGAAGTGTTCCGAATGCAGTTCGCTGGACGCGGCCAGGCGCAGGATCTCGCTGTCGCGCACTCGCGTGATATTGCGGAAATCCGTGACGA
This sequence comes from Methyloterricola oryzae, assembly GCF_000934725.1. Taxonomy (NCBI): domain Bacteria; kingdom Pseudomonadati; phylum Pseudomonadota; class Gammaproteobacteria; order Methylococcales; family Methylococcaceae; genus Methyloterricola; species Methyloterricola oryzae. The sequence goes on along the minus strand of NZ_JYNS01000001.1, from coordinate 705,331 downwards.
CGGGCTTGCCTTCGGTGATGGTGCCGGTCTTGTCGAACACGATGGCGGTCAGCTTGGACGCCATTTCCAGGCTTTCGCCATTGCGAATGAAGATGCCGCGCCGCGCCGCCTGGCCGGTGCCCACCATGATCGCGGCGGGGGTCGCCAGTCCCAGGGCGCAGGGGCAGGCGATGAGCAGCACCGTGATGGCGGTGCCGAAGGCCTGGGCAGCACCGCCGCCGGCGGCGATCCAGCCAAAGAAGGTGAGGCCGGAGATCACCATCACCGAGGGTACGAAAACCCCGGAAACCTGGTCCACCAGTTTCTGGATGGGCAATCGGCTGGCCTGGGCCTGGTCCACCATGTGGATGATTCCGGCCAGCACGGTGTCGGCGCCCACCGCCGTGACGCGCACTTGCAGCGAGCCGTTGCCGTTGATGCAGCCGCCGGTCACCTTGTGTCCGGCTTCCTTGACCACGGGCATGCTCTCGCCGGTGAGCATGGATTCGTCTACGGTGGACAATCCCAGGGCCACCTCGCCGTCGGTAGGAATGCGCTCCCCGGGGCGCACCAGCAGCAGGTCGCCGATCTGCACGTCGTCGATGGGTACCGCGAATTCCTGCCCGTCACGCAGCAGGGTCGCCGTCTGCGGCTGCAGGTCGATGAGCTGGCGGATGGCCTCGTGAGCCTGGCCGCGGGCGCGCTCATCCAGATAGCGGCCCAGCAGGACGAAGGCGACGATGCCGGCGGCGGCCTCGAAGTAGAAATCGCGCCGGCCGCGCAGCAGCGCGACCAGGCTGTAGCCGTAGGCGGAACCGACGCCAAGGGACACCAGGCTGTCCATGTTGGCCGAGCCCTGGCGCGCCAGCTTGAAGGCCTTGTCGAAGAAAGGACGTCCGCTCCACAGCACTACCGGGGTGGTGAACAGCATTTCCAAGAAGCCCACCAGCCGAGTGTGCGGCGCTGCCATGCCCAGCACGATGGCCGGCAGGCTTAGAAGGCCCGCCCAGAAGAAGCGTTTCCAGGCATCGTTGATTCGCGCCCGCTCCCGGGCCAGCTGCAAGCGGCGCTGCGAGAGGCTGTCCATGGAATGCGCCTCGTAGCCCAGGCCGCGAATGCGCTCCTGCAGCTCGGCCTTGCTCATGCGGGCGCGCACCTGCGCCGTTTCGGTGGCGAAATTGACATTGGCCGTGGCGACACGCGGATCGCGCCGCAGCAGCATTTCGATCAACAAGCCGCAGGAGGCGCAGGTCATGCCATCCAGCGCCAGGTTGAATTCGTGTTCCGGCTCGTCGCCCACCACGGTGGCATCCCCCGCGGAGGAGGACAGGCAGGCGGTGCCCAGGTTGCCCAGCACTGTGTCCAGCAGCTTCAGGAGCTTGGTTTTGTCCAGTCGCGCCTGGTCGAAATGCACCACCGCGCAGCCCAAGGCTGGCACCATGCGCACATGCTGGATGGCGGGATGCTTACGCAGCAGGATTTCATAGACATAGCAGCGCTCTAATTGCTTGCGCAGGGAGGGCGCCTCGATGCGGACGCGCCGACGAGTCTGGTGGACGAGCTGGCAGTGCTGCAGGGGAACGGTGCGCGGATCCATGACCGCCTCAGGAGGATTTGGGTTTCTTGGAGCTGACCAAAAGGTAGATCATATAGAGAGAGGCCAGCCATTCGTAGCGGTGTTGCCAGGGGCGTTTCAGCCACTGCTGGGTGATGAGTGTCCAGTGGGTCTTGATGAGGTAAAGGACCAGGATGTCGGTGAGAAACTCGCCTAAGAACTTGCTTCGCTCGGGCGAGGCCTGCAATTTGCCGCCCAGTTTGTCCTGCAGGACGATGCGCAGGGCGGCGAGGGTTTCCTTCAGTTCCTGTGCTTTCGCATCGGCCCATAGCCTGGCCCGTGTCATCGTCGAGCCCGCGTGGGACGCCGCCAGCCCGGTGCCTCGTTCCGGTTCCAGGCTGGCCTGGGTCTCGCTGATCAGGGCGGACAGAGCCGCGGCCAATGACTTGAAGCCTATCGTCTCCTCGGCAAAGCGAATGGAAAGCTTGCGCTGACGGGTTAGCAATTCGATCCGGGTCACGCCCGCCTGCCGTTTCAGGCCGGCGCGCAGGCGTTCAGCCGCGTCCGGCTGGCACAGGGCCTTGGGCAGGGAGAAACGCACGTGCCCGGGTGCGCGAAAGCGCAGAACGACCTGTCGTTGTAGGGAGGGCATGAAGGGCCGGGGTCAGATATAGGTTGCCAGTGGGTCGCCGACGTTGCGATAGTGGCCCATCAATCCGTGCTTTCGCCGCTCTCGGCGACGATGTCTTCCAGGTTTTCCCTCTGCTGCAGGACGAAGTCCTTGCCTTTCTCCGCCACCAAATTGGCGGCCCCGATGATGTCCTTGCGGTGCTTGTGCACCATGTAACCCACGGCTATACCCAGGCCAAACAGCACCCATGGATTTCGCAGGAACCTGCCGGCAAAGGAAGCCGCCGTGGCCGTGGCCGCCGTTTTGGGCACATTGTGGAAGGAGATGGCCGAGGCCGCTTGGGGCACGTTGTGGAAGGAGATGGCTGGGGCCGCTGTCGCGGCGCCTGCTTCTGCTGCGTGCTGCACGGCCGCTTTGGCCGCACCGTGTATGTGTGCCATGTTCTTATTCTCCGAGTTTGGGACAGCATGCCGGCTTGGCCGGGTCTCGTCGGCATTATCATGAATGCACGGGCGTCTGTAAATCGCGAGTCCGCCGCCACGGCGCGGCGGATGCTGGGCTTGCCGTCGCCAGGAGAAGGGTTCAGACTAGCCAAAATCCCGGCACACGGGTCGGGGTTTTCTAAGCTCTGCGTCGCCCGGATAGGCGCCTGCCGGCACCGGGCTATCGGGGGTACGTGAACACATAACTATTAGAAATGGGGAGGCACACCATGAACTCTTCAGACTCCGTGGCATTGCTCAAAGATCTGCTCGGTCAGGACATCCAGGCCCGGCCCTTGCTGATCATCGTCATGTCGGCCCTGTTGGCTATCATGTTCTTCTACGTGCTCAAGCGCCGCATGAGCGAGGCGGCCTTTGCCGGCGATGCAGGTCGCGGCGAAGTGGTCGTGCGCGAGCCGCCCTCCCGGCCCGTGGCGCAGCGCGAAACGGCTCGGTCCGCCCAAGCCGCACCGCCTGTGGTGCTGGAAGACAAGCCCTTGTCCCTGATCCCGCAGGACTCCATATTGCGCCGGCATTATCTGGCCCATGTGCAATACATGATCGAGACGGTGACTTTCCCTCGGCCCAGCGAAAGCGTCCTGCGCCGCCATTACGAGCAACTGATCGCGGCGGAACTCGAAAGCTGCATTAGCGACGAGGGCTACCTCAAGGGATTGCTGCGCCGCTTCGAGGATCAGGCCAGACACGCCTAGCCCTTGCCTTTGCGGGGCCGTTCACAGCGGGCGGCCTCGCACCCCGGGCTCAGATTCCGAGACTGTCCCAGATATCGTCAACCCGCTGCTTCACCTCGGTGCTCATGGCGATGGGTTCGCCCCATTCGCGGCTGGTTTCTCCGGGCCACTTGTTGGTGGCGTCCAGGCCCATCTTGGAGCCCAGGCCCGAGACCGGCGAGGCGAAGTCCAGGTAGTCGATGGGAGTGTTCTCGATCAGGGTCACATCCCGCGCCGGGTCCACCCGCGTGGTGATGGCCCAGATCACGTCCTGCCAGTCGCGCACGTTCACGTCGTCGTCGGTGACTATGACGAACTTGGTGTACATGAACTGGCGCAGGAACGACCAGACGCCGAACATCACCCGCTTGGCGTGCCCCGGATACTGCTTCTTCATGCTCACCACCGCGAGCCGGTAGGAGCAACCCTCCGGCGGCAGGTAGAAGTCGACGATCTCCGGGAACTGCTTCTGCAGGATGGGTACGAACACCTCGTTCAGCGCCACGCCGAGGATGGCCGGCTCATCCGGTGGCCTTCCGGTGTAGGTGCTGTGGTAGATGGGGTTCTCCCGCTGGGTGATGCATTCCACCGTGAACACGGGGAACTCCTCCACCTCGTTGTAATAGCCCGTGTGATCGCCGAAAGGACCTTCGGGCGCCGTCTCCCCCGGGTAGAGGAAGCCTTCCAGCACGATTTCGGCGCTGGCCGGGGCCTGCAGGTCGCTGAGGCGGCATTTCACCACTTCGGTCTTGTCGCCCCGCAACAAGCCGGCGAAGCCGTATTCCGACAGGCTGTCCGGCACCGGCGTGACCGCGCCGAGGATGGTGGCCGGGTCTGCTCCCAGGGCAACGGCCACCGGGAAGGGTTCGCCGGGGCGGGCCTTTTGCCAGTCCCTGAAATCCAGGGCGCCGCCGCGATGGGCCAGCCAGCGCATGATGGTCTTGTCGCGCGCGATCACCTGCTGGCGGTAGATGCCCAGGTTCTGCCTTTCCTTATGGGGCCCTCGGGTGATGACCAGGGCCCAGGTGATCAGGGGGCCGGCATCACCCGGCCAGCAGGTCTGCACCGGATAACGGCCCAGGTCGATGTCCGATCCCAGCAGCACGGCCTCCTGGCAGGGCGCGCGGGTCACCACGCGCGGGGCCATGTTCAGCACCTGCTTGAATACCGGCAGCTTGCTCAGGGCGTCCTTCATGCCCTTGGGCGGGTCAGGCTCCTTGAGGAAGGCCAGCAGCTTGCCCACTTCGCGCAGGGCTTCCACCGAGTCCTCGCCCATGCCCAGCGCCACGCGCCGCGGCGTTCCGAACAGATTGCCCAGCAGCGGCACCGAGTAACCCTTGGGCTGCTCGAACAGCAGGGCAGGCCCGCCCTGCCGGAGGGTGCGGTCGCAGATCTCGGTGATTTCCAGGCGCGGGTCCGCCGGATAGGCGATGCGCTTGAGTTCGCCCTGGGTTTCCAGTTGCGCGATAAAGTCTCGCAGGTCGCGGTATTTCATCAGATGAATGGACTGGGTTGCTGGCATGCCATTGTAACGTCCTTGCAGATGCCGTGCTGCCGGTTTGCTTCCGGCGCAGACTGGTGGATAATCGAAGCTCACCGAACAAGGAACCATGGATGCCCGCCCCGACCCCGCCCGAGCTCGTCGCCTGCCACGACTGCGATCTGCTCTCGCCCCTGCCGCACTTGTCCGAAGGCGAACGGGCACGCTGTCCCCGTTGCGGGTCCGTGTTGTTCGAACGCAAGGGTCACAGCCTGGATTACTCCATCGCCCTGGCCCTGACCAGCCTGATCCTGTTCGTGCTGGCCAATGTCAACACCCTGATGCGCATGAACATCGGCGGGCGTGTGCAATCCGGCGCCATCATCTCCGGCATCAGCGAACTTTACGCCCAGGGCTTCTGGATGCTGGCCGCTCTGGTGCTGGTGGTGACCATCCTGGCGCCGCTGGTGAAGATACTGGCCATTCTATATGTGTTGGCGCCGATCCGCTTTCATCTGCGCGCGCCGGGGGCGATACGCGTATTCCGGTTGTTCGAGACCCTGCATCCCTGGGCCATGACCGAGGTTTACATGCTGGGCATCCTGGTGGCGATGGTGAAGCTGAAGGACCTGGCAAGCCTGGAGGCCGGCGTGGCCCTCTATTCGTTTGCAGCCTTGATCCTGGTCATGGCGGCGACCGATTCCTCGCTGGACGATCACGAAATCTGGGAGCGGCTGGGGCATCTCCGTGACAAGACCGCCTGATTCCGCCCTGCGCCGGGGCTATCTGCTGTGTCATACCTGCCACCAGGTCAGTGCGGCTGGCGCGGCCCATCCCCAGTGTCCGCGCTGCGGCGCGCCCTTGCACGCGCGCAAGCCCGACAGTCTGACGCGCACCTGGGCGCTGACCTTGACCGCCTACATACTTTATATCCCCGCCAACCTGCTGCCGGTGATGACCGTCACCATGTCGGGCCAGGGCGAACCGGACACCATCATGAGCGGAGTCAAGGAATTGCTGCTGGGCGGCATGTGGCCGCTGGCGCTGCTGGTGTTCTTCGCCAGCATCACCGTGCCGGTGCTGAAACTGCTGATCCTCACCTATCTCCTGATCTCGGTGCAGTTCCGCTCGCAGTGGCGGCCCCGGGAGCGCACGGTGCTGTATCGCATCACGGAATCCGTCGGCCGCTGGTCCATGATCGACATTTTCGTCATCGCCATCCTGGTGGCGCTGGTGAAGCTGGGCGCCTTGGCCACCATCGATGCGGGAGCGGGGGCCGTGGCTTTCGGCGGCGTGGTGGTGACCACCATGTTTGCCGCCATGAGCTTTGATCCCCGCCTGATTTGGGACGCAATGGAAAAACAAAATGACTGACATGCCAGAAGCCAGACCCCCTCAGTCCGGAAGGGACCGCAGTGACGCCAGCGACATGACCGCGCTGCTGGTGGAAAAGTCGCGGGGCTTGTCGCCCGTGTGGCTGATTCCCCTGGTAGCCCTGATCATCGGCCTGTGGCTGGGATACAAGACCCTGAGCGAGGAAGGACCCACCATCACCATCACCTTCAAGGATGCGGGCGGTCTGGAGGCAGGCAAGACCAAGATCAAATACAAGGAGGTGGAGGTGGGCACGGTGGAAACCGTGGTGCTCAGCGAGGACTTGTCGGAGGTGGAGGTGACCGCCAAGCTGGACCGCCATGTGGAATCGCAATTGGGCAAGGACACCAAGTTCTGGGTAGTGGAGCCGCAACTGGGGCTGGGTGGCGTGTCCGGTTTGGACACCCTGATCGCTGGGCATTACATCGCGGTGGAGTTCGCCAAGGGCAAGACGGCGCGCAAGTTCGTCGGCCTGGAACATGCGCCCAAGGTGAGCGCGGACACCCCGGGCCGGCATTTCATGCTGATGGCCGACAATGCCGGCTCACTCACCGACGGCACCCCGGTTTATTTCCGCGACATTCTGGTGGGGCGGGTCGTGGGCGTTAGCCTTGCCGAGGACCGCGGTCATGTCATGGCGGACATCTTCGTCAATGCCCCCTATGACCGGCTGGTGCACGAAAGCACGCGCTTCTGGCAGACCAGCGGCATCGAGGCCTCCATGAATTCCCAGGGTTTCAACCTCAAGGTTGGTTCCCTGCTCAGCCTCCTGGGCGGCGGCATCAGTTTTTATACGCCCAGTCTCAACGACCCCAAGGCAGTCCCCAGCGAGCGCGGCGCGCAGTTCTACCTGTACAAGGACTTTCCCAGCATCGCCGAGGGCACCCATTTCTACCGCGTGCCCTTCATGATGCACTTCGACGATTCCGTGCGCGGCCTCAGCGTTGGCGCTCCAGTGGAGTTGAAGGGCATCCGCGTGGGCACGGTGACCTACATCAAGTTTGTGTTCGACCCGGAAGCCGACAAGCTGAGAATCCCGGTGTTCCTCGACATCGATGTGGATCGCGTGTTCTCGCAGGAGCAGTTCAAGAAATTCCAAGAGGTCCACAAGGGTGAGTTGGCGGAAGGCCGCCGGCCGGTGTTCGAGAAGTTGGTGGAGCGGGGGCTACGCGGGCGGCTTAAAACCGGCAGTATGCTGACCGGCCAGTTGTACGTGGACCTGGATTTCTATCCTGACGTACCCGCCAAGACCCTGATCTATGGGGGCGAGCAGCCGGAGATTCCCACCCTGCCGTCCCTCACCGAGGAGCTGCAGGCCACCGCCACCGAGCTGATGCAGAAGCTCAAGCGCATCCCCTTCGATAAGATCGGCGAGGAGTTGCTGGGCACGGTGCAGGGCAGCAACCGCCTGATGAACTCGCCGGATCTCAAGCAGGCGGTGCATTCCATGAATTTGGCCCTGCAGGAGGTTCATCAGCTGGCGCAGACCGCCGACCGGGAAGTGGTCAAGCTCACCACGGGCGTGGAGAAGAGCCTGGCTTCAACCGCCAAGGTGCTGGAGCAGTTGGAGCCGGGCGCGCCCATGGCGGTGGATGTGGGCAATGCCCTGGAAGAGCTCGCGGCGGCGGCCAAGTCCATCCGCGCCCTGACCGATTATCTGGAACGTCATCCGGAAGCCTTGCTGTCCGGCAAAGGGGGAGTGAAGAAATGAAAAGCTGGCTGCCGGGGCGAAGGGCCCTGTTGATGACAGGAATGGCATTGCTGGTGGCAGGCTGCAGCAGTCCGCCCACCCGCTACTACGTGCTGGCGCCCATGCCGGAGAGCGCGTCGGCGGCAGGGCGGGAAATCGCCGTAGGCCTGGGGCCGGTGGAATTGCCGGATTACCTGGATCGGCCGCAGATCGTTACCCGGGAGGGGCAGAACGAGCTGAACCTGGCCGAGTTCGACCAGTGGGGCGAGCCGCTGCACGACAATGTGGCCCAGGTTCTGGCGGAAAACCTGGCGGCGCTGCTGCCCAGCCGCAAGGTGGCGGTGTATCCCTGGAAGCGTTCCAACCCGGTGGAGGTCCAAGTGTCGGTGAAGGTTATCCACTTCGAACGCCGGGAGGGTGGGGATGCGCTGCTCAGTGTGCGCTGGACGCTCGCCGACGCCAGCGGCCAGGAGCGCCTGTCGAGGGAATCGCGCTACAGCGAGCGCGCTTCAGGGGACGGATACGGCGCGACCGTGGCGGCCATGAACCGGGCCCTGCTGCGCTTCAGCCGGGATCTGGCCGGGGCGGTGAGGGAGAACCAGGGCGCCGCCCCGCATTGATTCGGTCCCAGCCCGGCTTGCCAGAGACGCCGGATTAAAGGATCAGCATCGTTTCGCTTGCCGCCGCGCACTCCGTTGGCGACAATCCCTTGCCGGGCCGATGTGTTAGGTCGCCCGACTGAAGGTAGCAGTGGCGGCATAGCGGTCTGTGCACGAACCCTTCGTGCGATTCGTCTACCGGCTCTTCCGTGCCGTCTCGGTTGCGACAATAACAGTAACAAGGAGAAGACGATGAGCATTTCCGAGCGCGACATGGCTTCAAGGCTTTTGGGGGCTTTTGTTCTGACAGGCCTGTTCCTCCTTTCGGGCTGCGCCAGCCAGCCCACGGCCAGCTTTCAGGCCTTCACCCCGGTGGATTTGAACGAGAAGCTCAAGACCGGCTATTACACCCAGAAGGTCGACAATTTTCTGGTATTGATGGATGCGTCCTCGTCCATGGAAGGCGCATACCGGGGACCAGGCTTCCCGGAGGTGCACAAGCCGCCCAAGTTCAGCGTGGAAAAGGAGTTTCTCAGCCGCATGAACCAGACCATCCCCGACCTCAAGCTCAATTCAGGTCTGCGCACCTTTGGCTTCGGTCCTTGCCTGTCCTGGGGGTTCACCGAATTGAACGCGCCCATGGGGGCCTATTCGCCGCAGGGCTTCCAGTCCAGCTTGGATGGCCTTTCCTGCGCCGGGGGCGGCACGCCACTGGCTGAAGCGCTGAATGCCTCGGCCGAGGACATTGCCGCCACCCAGGGCGATATCGCGCTGATTCTGATCAGCGACGGCAAGCGGCCCGACGGCAATCCCTTCGAGGCCGTCCGCGCGCTCAAGGCGCAATTCGGCGACCGACTCTGCCTGCACACGGTGTGGGTAGGCAATCCGAACGAGCCGGGAGCCAGTTTGCTGTACTCCTTGCCCGGGGTCGCGGGCTGCGGCAGTTTCACCACGGTGGGCGATGCGGCATCGCCGGCGGGCGCGGCGGCCTTCGTGACCCAGGTCTTCCTCAAGAAGGGCGATGACTGTTCCGTCCGGGATTCCGACGGCGACGGTGTCAACGACTGCCTCGACCAGTGCCCCGACTCGCCCGCCGGCGCCAAGGTCAATGCAACCGGCTGCTGGGTGCTCACCAATGTGTTGTTCGATACCGACAAGGCCACGATCAAGCCGGTGAGCTATCCGGAACTGGACGACGTGGTCAAGGTGTTCAACGAGAACCCGGGTCTGCGGGTTGAGGTGGACGGACATACCGACAGCGACGGCAGCGACCGGCATAACCTGGGCCTTTCCCAGCGCCGCGCCGAGGCGGTGCGTGCCTATCTGGTGGACCATGGCATCGCCGGCGATCGCCTCACCGCCCGCGGCTTTGGCGAAAGCATGCCCGTGGCCACCAATGCCACGGCAGAGGGCAAGGCCTTGAACCGCCGCGTGGAGTTGAAGGTGCTCAAGTAGGCTGGAACGCAGAGGGCGGCCATCGGCCGCCCTTTGATTGAATCGAATCGCCGCAAGCCACCGGTTCCAGGACCGGTGGCTTTTTTGCGGGATTAGTACAGCGGTTCGCGGTAGAACATCAGGAAGTTGCCGATGATGAACATGGCCAGGATGGCCACGAAGCCGGCGATCCTGCCTTCGACGGCGCTCTGGCCGTCCGGCGTGACCAAGCGCAGTTCCAGCCAGCGCCCGCTGGCCATTATCACCGCCAAAAGGCCCATGGTGGTGTGGGTGGACTGGATCAGGAACTCGCTCTTCAACTCGAACTGCGCGTGGGCATGGGTCAGCAGCAGGATGCCGCCGAAGGCGCACAGCATCGGGAAGATGTGCTGGAGCTTCTTGGCATCGGGCCGCGTACGCGCCTTCAGTTCCATGTAGCCCAGCACGAAGGCCAGCAGCGTGGCGATGCGGTGCTGGAACACTTCGCCATTGCCGAAGGTGCTCTCCCAGAAGCCGATGGGGCCCAACGGCCAAGTCTCGGCATCGCTGCGGAAGAACAGGAAGATGCTCAATCCGATAAAGCCCAGTGGCCAATACTGCGCCCAGTGGAAGCGGCGCACGTAGGACAGCATGGCAAAGATACCCATGCCGGTGAGGAAGAGCCCGGCCACGTTGTGGTTGTAGTCTGACCATTCCTGTCCGGCGACGGAAGGCACCTTGTCCACCACGGCCACGCGGCCCGCCTCGCCGGCCATGAGGGCCTCGTGGCTGGGGGAATGGATCTTGGGGACCCTGGGCAGGAACATGTTGATCACTTCCGAAACCTGCGCGGTCCGGTCCGGGATGTCCACCGAAGGGGGCTGGGAGGACAGGGTGGCGGCGATGAACAGGATGCCGATGAGGATGAAGGTCTCGGCTTCGATGTAATACGGCACCTTGGTGATGAGGGTGTTGTCGCCCGGGTTCTCGCGCCAGCGCCGTCCCGCCCGGTTGTTCAGATAGGCGAAGCCCAGCGCCACCAGTAGCAGCCAGACCTTGGTGACCACCAGGCTGCCATAGCCGGTGCCGAACAGGCCATCCCAGCTGCCGATATAGACCCAGGCCAGGGGCAGGCCGGTGAGCAGCAGCAACACCACCGAGGCGATGCCCATGTTGGCAAAACGCCCTATGGCCACGGGCCACAGGGCGAGGGCGTCGGCATCCTTGCGCGCGGCGCGCCACAGGGCCAGAAGCTGAGCCACACAGCCGAACCAGACGGCGGCGGCGAACTGGTGCACCACGGTGGTGGCCATGAGCAGGGCGCGCTCCTCGAAGCGGCCCACCGCGTGGACCAGCCAGGCGCCGCTGATCACCAGGGGCACGGTCAGCCACAGGGTGGTTTTCCAACCGGTTGGATCGGCGGGTGATTCGGATAGCTTGCGCGTGGCCCAGAGGAAACCCAGGGCCAGGAAGAAACGCAGCAGGCCCGCCTGGAACTGCACCGTGCCGGCGTAGGCGCCCAGGGGCAATTCACCCAGGGTCGAAGCCAGCACCAAGCCCTTGATCACCAGCTTGGTTCCCACCGAGGCGGCCAGCGCTACCGCGCCGATGTGCAGCACCTTGATGCTGCGACTCAGCACCGATTCCGCTGCGACTTCCGCAGTCGTGACCTTGAGTATGACGAAACTCCACAGGATGCTGCCCACCACCAGCGCATAGCTGATGAGCATGAGACCACCCAGGAAGTCGTCGATGAAATTGGCCAGGCCTTGCATGTACATGATGGTTTACCGCTGTGCTGTAACTTTGAATCGGATGACGTCTTCGGTGAGGTGTCCGTCCGCGGCGAACACCTTGTACTTGAGCGCGTAGTCGCCTTCGGTCAGGGCTGGCACGCTGATCATCACCTCGCCGGGTTTCTTGCCGCGGGCGATGTCCACTGGCTGATGTACGTCGCCCTTGCTCACCAAAAAGACCTTGGACAGGGCCAGTTCCACGTTGGAGTTGAAGAACAGCACCACCTTGGTAGCGTGGTTGACCTGAATCGGATGCTCTTTCAACGAGGACTCGGTGACCACGGCGTGGGCGAGCGCATCACCGGCTGCCAGCACGGTGCCAAGGGTGAGGGCGGCGGCCAGGGATCCGGCTTTGAAGGACTTCGGACTGAACATGCGTATTTCCTGTGCTGAGGGAGTCGAAGGGGGAGCGGGGACATCGATGTCCCCGCGCGGTGTCGGGCTCATCCCGCCTTGGCCTTGAGGGCGTGGCTGATGAGGTTCTTGCCCAGATCCTTGATGGCGCCGCCCACCTCCTGGGTGTCGGCGATCACCTGATCCATGGCGCTGATGATCCAGTCGCGGTCTTTCTCGCTCACCACCAGGGGCGGCAGGAACTTCACCACGTTCATGCCGTGGCCCGCCACCTGGCTGAGGATGCGGTGGTTCTTGAACAGCGGGATGGTGATGGTCTGCGAGAACAAGCCTTTATTGGCGGCTTCAAGGCCTGCGAAGGCGGCCTTGCGCAGCAGGCTGTCGGGCGAGCCGAATTCCACCGCGATCATCAAGCCCTTGCCGCGCACCTGCTTGAGGAAATCGTACCGGGGGATCATGGCGGTGAGGCCGTCGATGATCTCGCCGCCGATCTTGGCCGCGTTCTCCACCAGTTTCTCGTCCTCGATCACCTGCAGCGCGGCGATGCCGGCGGCCATGGCCATGTTGTTCTTGGAGAAGGTGGAGCCATGCACCACGGCGCGGTCCATGCGATTGAACACCGCGTCCATGATCTTGCTGGTCATGGCCACCGCGCCCACCGGGATGAAGCCGCCGGAGAGGGCCTTGGCCATGAGTATCATGTCGGGCTCCAGGTTCCAGTGTTCGATCGCCCAGAACTTGCCCGTGCGGGCGATGCCGGTCTGGATCTCGTCCGCCACGAAGAGGGTGCCGTATTTGCGGCACAGGGCCTGGGCCTGGGGCAGGTAGTCATCGTCCGGCAGGTTCACGCCCTTGCCCTGGATGGGTTCGAAGATGAAGGCGGCCACGTCCTTGCTCTGCAGGGCTTTTTCCAGGGACGCGAGATCGTTGAAGGGCACGCTGGCGACACTGGGCAACAGTGGGCCGAAGCCCTCCTTGAAGATTTCCTCGCCATTGAGGGACAGGGCGCCTAGGGTCAGCCCGTGGAAGGCGTGCTCGCAGTAGACGATCTTTTCTCGCTTGGTGGTATAGCGGGCGAACTTGATGGCCGCTTCCACCGCCTCCGCACCGGAGTTGCAGAAGAAGGCCTTGGTCAGGTTCGGCGGGCATTTTGCCAGGATCTGCTCGGCCAGGATGCCCGAGAGCAGGGACACGTCCATCTGCACCATGTCCGGTAGCTGGGCGTCCAAGACATCTTTCAGCGCCTGGACAATGGCCGGATGGTTGCGGCCTAGGGCGAACACGCCGAAGCCGCTCAGCAGGTCCAGGTATTCGTTGCCCTTGTCGTCGTATAGGTAAGGGCCCTGGGCGCGGGTATAGACGCGGTCGTAGCCGATGGTCTTCAGCACCCGCACCATCTGGGTGTTCAAGTGCTCGTCGTGCAACTGGAAATTTTCGCCTGCCCGTTCCTTGAGCAACGCGGCTATGGTCTTGGACATCTCAACCTCGGAGTGGATCTAAAGTCAGCATATGTTACAGGGAGATTCAGGCCCGGCGGCGGAACTTGAGGGCGCTGAAGGCCGGTAGCACCACCAGGGAGCAGACCAGGCTAAGCAGCAGGCCGATGGCCAGCAGGATGCCCATGGATGAGGTGCCCTTGTGGGACATGAGCGCCAGGCTACCAAAACTCCAGATGGTGGTCAGGGAGCCGTAGAACACCCCCAGCGCTTCGCTGGTGCCCAGCAGATTGTCGTCCTTGGATTGCAGGTAGTGCATGCGGTGCGCCATGTGGATGCCATTGTCCACGCCCAGGCCGAACAGCAGGGGTAGGGCGATGATGTTGGCGAAATTGAAGGGCACGTCTAGCAGAACCGTTGCCGCCGCAGTGAACAGCGAGGCCAGCAGCAGGGGCAGAAGCACCAGCAGGGTGTCCTTGATGTTGCGCAGGATGAGCAACAACAGGACGCTGATAGCCACCAGGGCGATGCTGAAGGCCTGCTCGAATGCCTTCACCACCTCGTCCATGGATTCCAGGTAGGTCACCGGCAGGTCGGTGACGTTGGGGTCGATCTTCTGGCCTGCGAGGATGAATTCGCGCAGGTTTTCCAAATCGTTCAAGTCCCTCTTGGGAAAGATCTGCACTCGGTATAGCCCGCTGGCACTTCGCCAGCGCTCCACCAGATCCGGAGGCAGGGAGTCCAGGCTGATCTCGCTGGCCTGAAGGCCCTCGGACAGGTTGTGTATGGTCGCGGGAAGGGAATTCAGCAGGCTGCCCTGCAGCTTGTCCAGGCTGGCCTCGCGGGTGGCCGGGTCCTCCGTCTGCAACTGCTCGCGGAATTGCTCCAGGGTTTCAGCCAGGGCGGTCACGGCGGGATCGTCCTTCTTGGCCAGGCGTTCGTCCAGGGCTTTCTGGAACTTGTCCAGGGTCGCCATCTGCACGCCGCCCTCGGCCGGCGGCGGGAAATTCTGCAACTGACCGCCCAGCAGCAGGCCCAGGTCCTCGATGATGGCCAGCTTCTGCTCCTGGTCCTCGGGGATGAAGTCAAACAGGGTGACGACCTTGTCCACCAGGGGCGATTGCTCGAAGCGCGCGGCCTTTTCCCTGGCGTCGGCCTCGCTGCTCGCCAATGCCGTCATGGTCATGGGCGAGGTGTCCTGGGACTGCAGCAAGTACTTGAAGGTCTGCACCGACTCCGTATCCGGATCGCGCAGGTTGATGGGGTTGAAGTCGACCTGCACCTTGCTCAGCAGGAACAGGGCGGCCAGCGCCAGAATGGCGGTGATCCAGCGGATGGGGCGGGCATAGCGTAGCGGCCAGTTGGAGCCTAGGATCGCCAGGGTCTTGCCCTTGCCGCTCTTTTGCGGAGGCTTGTACGGCATGACCTTCATCAGGGCTGGCAGCACGGTAAAGGTGGTTGCCAGGGCGATGAACATGCTGGTGCCGGCGATGACGCCCAGTTCCGCCACCCCCACGTAGTTGGTGGGGATGAAGGCGTACAGGCCGATGGCGGCGGTGAGGGTGCACAGGATCAGGGCCGCGCCGGTGGAAGTCAGGGTGTCGCGCAGGGCCAGGGTCTGCGATTCTCCGCGCAGCACCAGTTCCCGGTAGCGCAGGCAGAAGTGGGAGGAATAGGCGTCGCCCATGCCGATGAACAGCACCGCGAAGGCAATTGAGATCAGGTTGAGATGGCCAATGGCGACCGTGGCGAAGCCCATGGAATACACCAAGCCCACCGTCAGGGTGAGGAAGGTGGCGAACATGAGCTTGAAGGAGCGGTAAGCGATCCACAGGGTCAGGCACACCATGACCATGGAGATCGCACCGGCTACCGCCATGCCCTTCTCCACCGTCAGCATCTCCTCGTATTCCAGGACGACCTCGCCAGTCATGCGGATGCGGGTTTCCGCCAGGTCACCGGTGAGGGTGCTCGAGGTTGCATCCTTGATGGCGGTGATGGGCTTTTCCGCCGGCATCAGTTCCTGGAAATCCAGGATGGGCGTGATGATGATGAAGCGCTTGGTCAGGCCCAGGCCATCCTTCTGGTCCAGCATCAATTGCTGCCAGGAAAGCTGGTAGGGCTGACCCGCCTGCACCGCCTGGATCGCCTCGCGAATCTTGCCCAGCAGCGGGTTCATGTCGATGGCGATGTCGTCTTCCTTGGCGTTGAGCGCCTGGCCGACGATATCCAGCAATCCGCGCAGGCTGTTGTCCTGGGACAGTCGGCCGATGAAGGGCTGGGCATTGGCCAACTGCTTGGACAGGTTTTCCAGTTCCGGCAGGCTCAGATAGAGCATGCCATTGCGGGCGAAGAAGTCGCCTTCGTCCGGGATGTAGACGGACTTGATGACATCGCTGCGCTGCCGCAGTTCGGCGCCGATGCGCTTCACCGCCTCCGCCGTCAGTTCCGGCGACTTGCCTTCCACCAGCAGCAGCACCGTGCTGACATCCTGCGGAAACGCCGTTTCCAGCTTGATGCGGTTCTGCTGGAACGGCACCGAGGTGGAGATGGAGTCCGCCGTGTTGGTGTTCATGGTCAGGTTGTCGGCGGTGTATTTGCCGACCGCGCCGCAGGTGATGATGACCAACAGGAGCAGGGTCCAGGGATGCCTCAGGACGTTGGCTTCCCACCAATGGATGATCTTGACGACAAAGGCGTAGGTTGTTTTGCGCATCGGTGTTTCGGGAACAGGGCCGCTGTTGGCAGGCTCAGCGGGTGGAGTGAGTCAGGTCGGCCGGCGCTGCCGAGAAATGTGCACCGACCTTCCGCAAGGTCTGCATGGCGGCGCGGAAATGCCAGCCCAATTGAATCAGTCCGGCGATCTCCCAGGGGCGGCGAGCCAGCCCGGCCAGGAGCGAAGTCAATCGCAAGTGTCCGCCGCCATCGAAAGCGTTCTGGACAGCAGGCGGTATTTCGATGCTGGCAGGGTCGACGATGCTGCGCACGACCAGGGCAGGGAGGCCACGCGCCGCCGCGCTGCGCGCCACGGCGGCGCTTTCCATGTCCACCGCGAGCGCACCGGTCGCGGCGAACAGTGCGGCTTTCGCAGCGACCGTGGCGACGATGCCGCGGCTTTCGGCGATGGCTCCCTCGCGGATGGAAAGATCCGATGTCGCCAGGCTGGATTTTAACTGTTCAACCCAGTCGGCGGCGAGGGTCAGTTCGCTCCCGTCGGCCCCGTGCAGGACCCGGGGCAGAACCAGATCGCCGGGTCTCAGGCCCGGGTCCAGCGCGGCGGCGCATCCCCAGCTCACGAGGGCGTCGGCGCCGTTTTCCAATAAGCGGTCGGCGGCGCGGGCCGCCGCCACCGGACCCGCGTCGGAGACGATCAGCAGGCCACCACCCTCCAGCGCCAGGCACTCGCCTGCCTTGGGTGGCCTGGGTGTGAGGGTGCGGCCTTCAGCCTCCAGGGCGACGACGATTCCGACCCGATTCACGCGGCAAACGCGTAACGCTCGTTACGGTAGCGCGCCAGGGCCCACAGCGGGAAGAATTTGTCGTAGCCGTGGTACTTCAGATAGAACACCTTGGGGAAGCCGGGGGCGGTGAAGCACTCATCCTTCCAGAAACCGTCCGCCTGCTGGTTTTTCAGCAGGAATTCGACGCCCGCCTCGACTTCCGGCGATTCCGCCTCGCCAGCGGCCAGCAACGCCATCAGCGCCAGGCCGGTCTGGAACGCGGTGCTGGTGTGGAACTCGCCGCGCAGTTCGGGACGCGTGTCGTGGTAGGTGTAGTTGTCCTCGCCCCAGCCGCCGTCGGCGCGCTGCTTGGACTTGAGCCAGGCCACGGCGCGGCGCACGCTCGGATCGTCCTTGGGCACGCCCGCGGTTTCATAGCCCAGCAGCACGGACCAGGTGCCGTAGATGTAGTTGGTGCCCCAGCGCCCGAACCAGGAGCCGTCCGCTTCCTGCTCCTTGCGCAGATAGGCGATGCAGCGCTCCATCAGCGGGCGGTACTCGGGCTGCTTCTCCGAGAGCTTGCCGAGGAACATCAGGCAGCGGCCGCTGACGTCCGCGGTGGGCGGGTCCAGCAGGGCGCCGTGGTCGGCGAAGGGAATGTAGTTGAGGTAATAGTGGGTGTTGTCCACGTCAAAGGCGCCGTAGCCGCCGTTGCTGGACTGCATTCCGCCGATCCACACCCCCGCGCGCTGCACGTTCTCGTCGAATTCGCTGTCCTGGGCTTGATACAGGGCATGGGCGACCACCGCGGAATCGTCCACGTCGGGATACCAGCTATTGCCGTACTGGAAGGCCCAGCCGCCGCCCGGCAGGTTGGGACGTTTCACCTGCCAGTCGCCCGGTTCGTCGCTGAGCTGCTTGCTGGCCAGCCAGCGCAGGGCATGCTTGAGCTGCTCGCGGGTGGTGTCGTCCTGCTCGTAACGATCGACTTCCTGCAGCGCCAGGGCGGCCAGGCCGGTGTCCCAGATGGGGGAGACGCAGGGCTGGCAGTAGGCGCTGTCGCCGTCGATAACCAGCAGGCGGTCGATGGCCTCGCGGGCCACGCGCACGCGCTCGTCGTCCTTGGGGAAGCCGAGGTAGTCCATGGCTTCATAAGCGTTGACCATCGCCGGGAAGATGGCGCCCAGGCCGTCGTAGCCGTTGAGGCGCTCCAGGAACCAATCGCGGGCCTTTTCCGTCGCCTTCTTGCGCACGAAGCCCGGAATCAGGGGCTCCAGCAGGCGGCCGAAGCGCTCAAGGCCCAGGATCGCCTTGCCCAGCGGGGTGGTGACGTGGGAGAAGTAGTTCTTCTCCAGTTCCGGCGGCGTTACGAACAGTTCGCGCACGTGAACCTGGTGCGGATTACGCGCCTTCACCTTGTAGGAGCAGAGGATGAACAAGGGCACCATCACGGTGCGCGACCAGTAGGACACCTTGTCCAGATGAAAGGGGAACCACTTGGGCAGCAGCATGATCTCCACCGGAATGAAGGGCACGCCGCGCCAGGGAATCTGCTCGAACATGGCCAGCATGATGCGGGTGAACACGTTGGCCTTGGCGGCGCCGCCCTGGGCCAGGATCCACTCGCGCGCCTTCTGCATGTGCGGCGCGTCGATGGAATCGCCCGCCATCTTCAGGGCGTAGTAGGCCTTGATGGTGCAGGAAATGTCGCCGGCCCCGCCCTGGAACAGCGGATAGCTGCCGTCCTGGCTCTGCCAGCGGCGCAGATAGTTGGCGATCTTGGCCTGCAGCGACTCGTCGATGTCGGCCATGTAGTGCATCATCAGGATGTACTCGGAGGGGATGGTGCAGTCTGCCTCCAGTTCGAACACCCAGTGCCCGTCGCCCTGCTGCAGGGACAGTAGGTGGTCCTTGGCGCGGCTGATGGCGCCGTCCAAAGGCGCCTGCTTGAATTGTTGGTACATGCCCGCGAAGGCGGAATCCAGGCCAGCAAATGTGCTTGTGTCTTTCAGCATGGGTAAGGTCCTCTTAATGGCTGGAATGGCTTCTCAAAGATTGATCTGATTTGGCGAGGGCCAGGACCTGCGGGTCCGGCGCCGGCAATCCGGAGGCCGCCACGGCAAAGGCGGCTCGCAGCAGCAAATCGCTGCGCCGGGTCAGGCGGCTGACGATGATGGTGGTTTTCACGCTGCGCCGCGTGATCTTCACCTGGGCCGACTCGCTGAAATGGATGTTCTGGTTGATCTTGCGCAGGGTCAGCACCGCCATGCCCAGTGCCCACAGGCAGAATTCCCGCAGGCCGGTCTCGTGACTGGGGATCAGCAGGGTGTATTCCAGGGCGTTGTGCAAATGCGCGTGGGCGATGCCGATCAGGTCGCGGAAGCCGGCGCAGAAACGCGCGTCGCCGTGGCCGGGCCGAAGCGTGGACAGATCGAAGCCGTGGGCCTGGAATATCTCCCGCGGCAGCCAGCACACCTCGCGGCCGTGGTCGTCCCAGAGGTCCTTGAGGATGTTGGTCATCTGCAGGCCTTGGCCGAAGGACACGGCCAGACGCATGAGCAGTTCGCGATGGACGGCGATCTCCGGGGAATAGTGGCAGAACAGCCGGGTCAGCATCTCGCCCACCACGCCGGCGACGTAATAGCAGTAGTCGCTCATCTCGTCCATGGTGGCGAGGCCGTGGCGCAGGTCGCGATCCTGGAATTCCGCCATGCCCTTGCCCATAATGCGCACGCAAAGGGTCAGGGCGTCGCGCTGGGCCGCTTCGAACTGGTGGGTGATGGCGATGACGCGGGGAATCAGCCGGATCAGCTCGTGCTCGGCGGGAATGGTCTGCTCCGAGAGCAGGGGCGCGAGATCAGCGGCCAGCGCCGCCGGATGGGCATCGCCCGCCACCACGGCGATGAAGCGCTGGCAGAACTCGCGCTTCTGCTGAGAGCTGAGCGCCACCTCATCCTCGATGGTGTCGACGATGCGGCACAAGAGATAGGCATTGGACACTGGCTTGGCCAGGCCTTCCGGCAACTGCGGAATGGTCAGGGCGAAGGTGCGCGAGACGCCTTCAAGCAACTCGGCTTGCAAGGCATCGTCCGGCAGCGCGTCCAGGCGCGCGGGGTCCTGATTCAAGGTCTGGCTTCCGTTCATGCGGCTCCGATCGTCTTCGCGCGCCCGAGCGGCGCGCCGCTCATGCCAGCCCGGCGGGCCCGCGGCGTGCTGTTGCGGAAACACCCAATCCGCTTTACGAAGGTCTGAAATGTCTGGGTCGCCATAAAAGTCAGAAAATTCTATCGTTTTCCGCTAAGGGATCAAGTTGTGTTGTATTTTAGCGAATAAATTTGGAGTAAAATACAACTAATCGAGGTTTTTTTGTTCTATCATATGGCCAGGCGTGGAAACTGGGTCCCGAAGGCGCTGATTCTCCTTTATAAAATAAGGGTTTATCAGAGAGGCTAAAATTTCGGGATGCTGCCAGCGAACCGAACCAGGGCGGGGAGCAGCATGGCCACAATGGTAAGACCACGCGCAATCGAATCAGGTCTAAACAGGAGATAACACAAATGAGCGTTCCATTACGTCAACAGATCAGCGTCGCCAGCTATCTGCTCAAGCAGAAACTGAAGGGCGTGCGCCGCTATCCTTTGGTGCTCATGCTGGAGCCGTTGTTTAGATGCAACCTGGCCTGCGCCGGCTGCGGCAAGATCGACTACCCCGACGAGATCCTGAATCGCCGCTTGAGCGTGGAGGACTGCCTGGCGGCAGTGGACGAGTGCGGCGCGCCCATCGTCTCCATCGCCGGTGGCGAGCCGCTGCTGCACAAGGAATTGCCCCAGGTGGTGGAGGGCATCATCGCCCGCAAGAAGTATGTGTATCTGTGCACCAATGCGCTCCTTCTGAAGAAGCGCATGGACGACTACAAGCCGTCGCCCTACCTGACCTTCTCCATCCATCTGGATGGCAACCAGGAACGCCACGATGCCTCGGTGTGCCAGAGCGGTGTTTTCGACCGCGCGGTGGAGGTCATCAAGCTGGCCATCGAGAAAGGCTTCCGCGTCACCGTCAACTGCACCCTGTTCCAGGGCGAGTCGGCGGAAGAAGTGGCGGAATTCCTGGATTACACCAAGCAGCTGGGTGTCGAGGGCGTGACCATTGCCCCGGGCTTCAGCTACGAGCATGCCCCGCTGCAGAACATCTTCATCAAGATGCGCGAGAGCAAGGAACTGTTCCGCAAGGTGTTCAAATTGGGCAAGGGCCGCGACTGGAAGCTGAACCACTCCAGCCTCTATCTGGACTTCCTGGCCGGCAACCAGAGCTACAACTGCACCCCGTGGGGCAACCCGACCCGCAACATCTTCGGTTGGCAGAAGCCCTGCTACCTGCTGGTGGATGAGGGCTACGCGCCCAGCTTCAAGGCCCTGATGGACGAGACGCCCTGGCACAAGTACGGCAACTCCAAGAACCCCAAGTGCGCCAACTGCATGGCCCACTGCGGTTTCGAAGCGACGGCGGCGGAAGACTCCATTCGCAACCCGCTCAAGGCGGCCTGGGCGGCCATCCGCGGCCCGCGCACCGAGGGTCCTATGGCGCCGGAGCCGGTGCCGGAATGGGAGGTCAAGCAGCCCGAAGGTGAGGCGGTTCCGCGCCCGGTGATCCCGATCCGCGCGATCGATTAAACAGGACGATGCCTCCGGCCCGCTTCCCGTTTTTCGGGGGCGGGCCGTTTTTTTGACTGACCTGTCCCGGCTTTCAATGGCGCCCTCCCTCCTGCCGTCCGCCGCGGCGGCCCTGATCTGGACCGCAACCCTGCTTTTGCCCTGGCGTCCTTGGCGCAACGGGGAGATTCTGGAGCCATCGCCAGACGCCCCGGCGTCTTCCGATGAAATCACCGTGCTGATTCCAGCGCGAGACGAGGCCGAAGTCATCCAGTCCACCCTGGAAGGCCTCGCCCAGCAAGGAGGGTCGCCGCGGGTCATTCTGGTGGATGACGGTTCCAGCGACGGCACTGCCGACCTTGCCAGCCAGGTGCCGGGCCTGGACCTGAGCGTGCTGGCCGGCGCGCCGCTGCCGGAAGGCTGGAGCGGCAAGCTGTGGGCTCTGGAGCAGGGCTTGCGCAAGGTGGAGACGCCTTACACTCTGCTGCTGGATGCGGATATCCACCTCGCCCCCGGCATGCTGGCCGCCCTGTTGGAGCGCATGCGGGTCGGCCCTGTTTTCGTGTCCCTGATGGCCAGTCTGCGCATGGAGACATTCTGGGAAAAGCTCCTGATGCCGGCGTTCATCTATTTCTTCAAACAGTTATATCCCTTCCGCCTGGCCAATTCCGCCAATCCACGCTTCGCCTCGGCAGCGGGGGGGTGCATTCTGGTGGAAACCGGCGTGTTGCGCGAACTCGGCGGCTTCGACGCGATCCGCGGCGCCATCATCGACGACTGCACCCTGGCCGCCAAGGTCAAGCAGGCGGGCTACCGTACCTGGACAGGGCAGTCTCACGGCGTGGTCAGCCTGCGCGGCTACGGTGACCTCGAGCCGATTTGGGAAATGGTGGCGCGCACCGCCTTCACTCAGTTGCGCTACTCGATCACCCTGTTGGCAACCTGCACCTTTCTGATGGTGTTGATGTTCTGGGGGCCGGTTGCTGGCTTGGCCGCCGCAGACCCCATGGCGCGAAGTCTCTCCGCATTGGGGCTGGCGGGCATGCTGGTCGCGTATCTACCCACGCTGAATTTCTACCGGCGCAACCCCCTTTGGGCGCTCGCCATGCCGGTGATCGCCAGCCTCTACCTGGCCATGACCTGGACATCGGCCCTGCGCTATTGGCGGGGCGAGCGCAGCCGTTGGAAGAACCGGGTTTATTCCCGCGAGGCTTGAGGGCACAATCGCAATCGGGCGGGCCGCTGCCCGGTTGGCTGCGGCCCTTCTCCAACACCAGTCCGAAATGAGTCCTGCCCATGGCCGCTCAGTACCGATTTCCTGACAACTTCTTTTGGGGCGCCGCCACTTCCGCCCATCAGATCGAGGGCTCGCCCCTGGCCGATGGGGCAGGCCCAAGCCACTGGCATGTGTTTGCCCAGGAGCCGGGCCGCATCGCCAACGGCGACACCGCCGAGATCGCCTGTGACCACTATCGCCGCTACGGGGAGGACGTGGAACTGATGCGGCGCATGGGGCTGAAGGCCTACCGCTTCAGCGTGGCCTGGGGCCGCGTGTTTCCCGAGGGGCGCGGCCGGCTCAACCAGAAGGGGCTGGATTTCTATTTGAAGCTGGTGGACGCCCTGCTCGATGTGGGGATCGAGCCCTTCCTCACCCTTTATCACTGGGATCTGCCGGCGGCGCTCGAGACTCAAGGCGGCTGGGCGAACCGCGACTGCGCCGACTGGTTCGCGGATTACGCCCAGACCTTGTACCGCGCGCTGGAAGGACGGGTGCGTTACTGGACCACCCTCAACGAGCCCTGGGTGGTGGTGCACGAGGGCTATGTGAAGGGGACTCATGCGCCGGGAAAGGTTTCCCTGCGCGAGGCGCCGCAAGCCACCCACAACCTGCTGCGTGGGCACGCCCTGGCAGTGCAGGCCTTCCGAGCCGACGGCAAGGGGGAGATCGGGCTGGTGGTGAACCTGGAACCCAAGTATTCGGCTTCGGAGGAAAGGGCCGACCGCGAGGCCGCCAACCGCGCCCATGTCTACATGAACCAGCAGTATCTGGACCCGGTGCTTCTGGGTTCCTATCCGGAGGAAATGGCCGAACTGTTCGGGAGCCACTGGCCGCAATTTCCGCCTGAAGACCTGCGCCTGCTCCGGGAGCCATTCGACTTCCTTGGCATCAATTACTACAGCCGCTCGGTCAACCGGGCTGAACCGGCGGAGGCGCTGACCGGCGCCGCGCCGGTGCGGCAGGCCGCCGAATACACCGAAATGGGCTGGGAAGTGTACCCCGATGGGCTGCGGGAAGTCCTGGCCTGGGTGAAGCGCCGCTACGGGGAAATTCCGCTCTATGTCACGGAAAACGGCGCGGCGTTCGCCGATCCGCGCCCAGTTGGTGGCCGTATTGACGATCCACGCCGTATTGATTATTTGCGTACCCATCTGCGCGCCGCCCATGCCGCCATTGCGGCCGGCGTGGACCTGCGCGGCTATTTCGCCTGGTCCTTGCTGGACAATTTCGAGTGGAGCTTCGGCTATTCCAAGCGCTTCGGGTTGGTGCACGTGGACCCCGATACCCTCGTCCGTACCCCCAAGTCCAGCGCCGACTTTTACCGGGAGGTCATTCAGTCGGCGGGAGAAGTTTTGCAAAAGGACTGATCATTTCTTTCTTTGACTTGTCTAAGTAATGGGGCGTATGCGCTAGTCGCAGAACCGCACTACAGTTCAAATGCAGCCGGAAGCCACAGAGCGCGCCCGGTTGCATCCGCTGAAGGAGGACCCAGTCATGTTCCTTAAGCTAAAGAAAGATGGTCATCTGGTGGAAGTGTTGAGCCTCAACGACCTAGTCAATCCGACCCATACGACGGTGGTGGGGCGTCTGCATTATGGCGAAGAAATGCAGGACCCCGACAAGTTCACCAAGTCCGACCTGCAATTCCAGTCGGGCGAGGAACTGCCCCGTTGCTGGTTCGATGTTCACTACCGTGACCAGGAGCTGCGCAAGTAAGCGCGGACCTCTCCCGCGCGCCGGCGCTGGCGGGAGCGGGCTCCGATGAATGCCGGCCCACGGGCGGTTGATCCGCCAAAGCGGCCTGAACACAGGCCCACGCTAGCCGGAAGGCTAGCTCCTGCAGCCATGAACTAGCCGGAAGCCAGACGATGCGCTTGCCGCGTCGTCTCCGGCAGCCGGTAGCGGGGCGTGCAACGCAATACCCAGTCGATCGCAGATTCCAGGCCCACGCGGTGCCCGGGGGAAACGAACAGGGGCCGGGTGCCCCTACGTGTTCTCAGCACCGCGCCAATGATTTCCTCCTTGTCCAGCAAGTAGGTCCAGTTCCCTCTCTCAATGCCCGGATCCTCGAAGGTGCCGGTCAGCCGTGATTTGGCCGCGCCGATGGTGGGGATGCCCACGAGGACGCCCAGATGGCAGGCGATGCCGAAGCGTCGGGGGTGAGCAAGGCCCTGGCCGTCCACTAGGATCAGGTCGGGCGCATTGTTCAGCATGTCGAGGGCCGCGAGCAGGGCGGGGATCTCCCGAAAGGACAGCAGGCCCGGAATGTAGGGGAACTGGGTGGGCAGGCGCGTCACCGCCTGATCGACCAGTCGGAGGGAGGGAAATTCCAGCATCGCCACCGCCGCGCGGATGATGTTCCCATTCTCCTCGAAGCCGCAATCTACCCCAGCTACGCGGGTCACCTCGCCGAAATCGTCGCGGGCGACCACGGTATCTCTCAGCTGCTTCTGAAGTGCAATGGCCTCGCTCGGCGTCAGGTTCCAGGGGTGCTGGATGCTCATGGGCATTTGAGGTGTGGAAACAGACTAGCTTCGATCGTCTGGTGGTTATTAATTTGAACAAAGGGATTGTACAGCCCACGACGCCTATCATCCGCGGCGGTCCTCGATTTCCCTCCAAGAAAACTTTTTCGGCGCTCAAAGGTCGAAAAAAGTGAGGCCGCGGAGTAGCCTAAAGTCATGATTTAATGAGAGCTTCTCGGCCGGCATCGCCTGTTGTCCGACTGGAGGCCTTTCATGCAATCGCCCAGACCGCTCGTGTACACCCTGCCATGCCGCTTCCTGATAGGTGCCCTGGTGCTGGTTTTGGCGCTCGCCGATGCTGCCGAACCCGCCGGATCAAGACAGGATGCTCTACTGGACCCGGACTCTCCGGATTATCGAACGCCACGCGCGGGGGAGGGCTTCCGGACGAGCGTGTTCGGCGAGGAGATCACGGTGCCGGAGCGCGACCTGCGCCACATCAACGCCTGGAAACTGGGCGTGCAGATCGAGACTCCGCAACCGGACGACCGCTTGGCGCTTCCGGCGGGGGCGCTTTACTTCTGGCGCCAGCCCGATAGCCAGCACCTGTACCGCGCTGAAATCACTGGCGTCTACAACAACGTGTTCTGGGGCGTGAAGCCGGAGGATTGGGGCAACTTTGAGGCTGGCCTGACCTTCAACAGCTTCACCCTGCCCTCGGCCTGGAACGAGGTCTATGACGGCATCAAGGACAGCCAGCAGGAAATCTACTGGGGCTATGTGCGCCCAGGCCTGAGTCTGGGCCTGCGCGAACAGTTGGACGAGGAGCACCCGGATAACATGTGGCAACTGAGCTACATCCTGGAGCCCGGCTATTTCTACTCCGGCCGCAGCGGTTCCACCAGCCCCGACATGGTGCTGCCAAAGAGTACTTTTGAATTGCGCAATCGGCTGAGCTTCCGCTACGACGCGATCGAGCGCAATATCCTGTCCCTGCCGCACGCGGGCTCCGCATTCGGCGCCGACTTCGTGTACGGATACCGCGCCAACTGGGCCGATTGGGGAACGCCAGGGCTCTCTTTCAATGGCGGCGAAGGGCAGAATTACGTCAACTTCAACGCCTATTGGGTGGGTGCGGGCGGCGTGCCTTTCGTCGACAGCGACCGTCATCGTCTCGTCAGTTGGGTGCACGCGGGAGTCGGGCACAATCTCGACCGTTTCAGTGCCACACGGGTGGGCGGCGGCCCCAGCGCCATGGGCATGGAGTTCGGCTCGTCCGCCATGCCGGTGCTGCCGGGAACATCCATCTGGGAGTTCTATCCCGAACATTACGCGATCGGGGCGCTGGAGTACCGTTATGAGCTCACATGGTTCAGCTATCTGACCGCCCACGGCGGGGTCGGCTATCTCGATCCCTACCGCCCCAGTTCCACCGGCACACTGGCACGTTCCGAGGAATTGCTGCCCTGGATGGGCGCGCGGCTCAGCACCGGCTTCCTTGGAGACAGCATGCTCATGCTGGA
Organism: Methyloterricola oryzae; assembly: GCF_000934725.1. Taxonomy (NCBI): domain Bacteria; kingdom Pseudomonadati; phylum Pseudomonadota; class Gammaproteobacteria; order Methylococcales; family Methylococcaceae; genus Methyloterricola; species Methyloterricola oryzae. Next base: position 678,455 of record NZ_JYNS01000001.1, on the reverse strand, counting down.
TTACGCCCACAGCTTCAATCTGGTCAACGAGGGCACGCGGGGTGGCAATGAAATCATGCTGTGGCTCAGCGGGGAGTTCTAAGGGAGTTTGAATGAAGTTAGCCTTCTCAATTTGACGTTTCAGATCCCCAAGAGATAGGTACTGGCGACAAGAGGCGTATCTTTCGTGAATATGCGCTTCGCTTCGTTCAGCACATCCTCGGTGGTTTGGGTAGCTTGGGATGCGTTTGCGAGTCCCCGCGTAAGGCCATGAAAAATCGCGCTGGGCCAATCGGCGTCAAACAAACCTCTGCCGACCGATCAGCCAAACAAGCAGCCGTATAAGTCCCAATTTCCGACATCAAGCATCCCGGCAAGGCCTCGCATCACAGGGTTCGGTTCATAGCCGTGCCACTTCAAGTCATTCCTTATCCAGAAAAGCCCGCACGTGTTTGTCGTGCGAACGAAGACCGTTTCGGTAAGTGGGCTGTCAAGGGTTTTTCTCGATTCACAGGGCTTACGCAATTCGGTAAATGCCTCTGGCCTCTCCTCCGTCGCAACTTGGTTGAGTTGGATGATGCCATTAGGTCGTGCGGACGGCAGGACGCGAATCGGTTGCGGTGAACAGACCCAGTTGATGCGATTTACTTCGTGTAGCGCATCCTATGCCGTCTTCTTCGACGCTGAAGCCTCTTGAGACGGATACCACTCGCCATTTCAGATCACGGCTTACCTAAATATTGCGGGGTTAGCCGCCGCTATCCAAACCGATTTGTGTGCCTCGAAACGGCCTAAAAAATAAAAAGCCTTCTACGTAAATTTACTCGTGTGGGACTTATGCTTTTTATAGATCCTTCTAAAACTTCGCTCCTACCTTACCTATGGGCGAAAATACTAATCTTAATTATTATACTTCGAATTTGATTGAAATGACTATGGTTGATATCAACTCATCTGATCCTAAGCCAAGAATAATTTGCATGACGCCGGTCAGGAATGAGTCATGGATACTGGAGAAATTCCTGGGCGCCGCCAGTCTGTGGGCTGACGACATCATTGTAGCCGATCAGTTTTCGGATGATGGTTCACGCGAGATCGCCTCAAAATTTCCGAAAGTTACCCTATTGGAAAATCCTTCCAAGGAATTCAATGAGCCTGCGCGTCAGAAACTGTTGATCGATGCTGCAAGAAAAATCGAAGGGCCAAGATTACTGATTGCACTGGACGCCGATGAGTTTCTCACTGCAAATTTTCATGAGAGCAAAGAATGGAAGTTCATCACGCGAGTTCCGCCGGGAACCGTTATCAGGTTGAAATTGATAAACCTGAAGCCTGATTTGGAAAGATATTGGTCGCCAAGAGTCTATTATGCGCGGGGCTTCATGGATGATGGTAGTGATCATGTTGGTACGATAATTCATAGCCCTCGTATTCCGATACCCTCAGATTCGATGAAAATAGACCTAGAAGAGATCAAGGTTTTGCATTACCAGTATACCGACTGGGAACGCATGGCCAGCAAACACAGGTGGTATCAATGCTGGGAACTCCTGAATCAGCCGGAGAGAAGTGCGTTCGAAATTTATTGCCAATACCATCATATGTACGAAGTGAAGGAATCCAATGTGTTGCCTGTCAAGGATATATGGACCAGATACTACTTGGAGCGGGATATTGATATAAATAACATCAATAAGGAAGGCGTGTACTGGTGGGACCGCGAAGTGTTGAGGTACTTCAAGGAATACGGGACCAGAAAATTCAAGAAACTCGATATCTGGGATGCAGACTGGCAAAGGGTGGTTGAACACTTCAAGATCGAAGGCGTTGCGCCTATCGTTGATCCGCGAAGCATGCTTGATAGACTAATTCATGCCTGGCTGAAATCGGGTAAATACAAAAAGCCAGGGCTATTTAATTTAATCGTTAGGAAAGTGCTGAGGGTCTTGCGCTGGTAGTGCAAGCCTGTACCTTTATGGTGGTGACGACGAAGCTCACTGCCGTATAAACCTTCCACCGGGTCTTGTTCCAGAAATCCGGATCAAAGGCCGCAATCACGAAAACCGTTGGATTGGCAAAGCCACCAATTGCCACGCACCAGCAAGCGATGATCGGAAGCTCGATGCCGACTCCATAAAATCCAAGGTTGAACAAGGCCATCAAGGCATAATCGATATGCGCCCTGATCATGGTCTTGTAATCGACCAGGAATTCCTGATCTATGCCTTTAATCGGAAACCATCGGGCAAAGGGCATGAGCCATGCCGACGCGAGTAGAGCGGTAATGCAGAAAACTGAGCCAACCAGCAATATTTCCATTATCCACCCTTACAAAAAAACAACATAGGATGTGCGGACGCCAGGACGCGCTTCGTGCGCGCCGATCAATTCAATCGGTGCGCATCACTTCGTTCAGCACATCCTATGAAATCTGCCTAGCTTTCCAAAACCTTGGCCTCGTCCCACAAGGCATCCATTTCCGACAAGCTGGCGTCGGCGAGGGAGCGGCCCTGGCTGGCGAGGCGGGATTCGACGTGCTGGAAGCGGCGCAGGAACTTGCGGTTGCCGGCCTGCAGGGCCGATTCCGCGTCCACTTTCAGGTGGCGCGCGAGGTTGACGGCCGCGAACAGCAGGTCGCCGATTTCTTCCTCGACATGCTCCCGTGTACCACCGGCACAGGCGGCGCGCAGTTCCGCCAGTTCCTCCTCGATCTTGGCGAAGACGCCTTCCGGGTCCGGCCAATCGAAACCGACGCGCGATGCGCGCTTCTGCAGTTTCTGGGCGCGCATCAGGGCGGGCAGGGCGGCGGCGACGCCGTCCAGCACGCTCTCGGGGTGTTCGCCAGTCTTATCCTTGTGCTCGTCGCGCTTGCTGTTTTCCCAGTAGTGCAGGCGTTCCTCATCGCTGGCGAACTCCATGCCGGCGAACACGTGGGGATGACGGCGCACCAGCTTGTCGGCGATGGCCCCGGCGACGGCGTCGAAGTCGAACAGACCTTGTTCTTCCCCGAGCCGCGAGTGGAATACCACCTGCAGCAGCAGGTCGCCCAGCTCGCTTTTCAGGTCGTGCAGGTCGCCGCGCTCGATGGCGTCGGCGACCTCATAGGCTTCCTCCAGGGTGTAGGGCACCAGACTGGCGAAATCCTGCTGCAGGTCCCAGGGGCAGCCGTCTTCCGGGTCGCGCAGGCGCGCCATGATGGCCAGCAGGCGCCGGGTGTTTTCCATGACTGCGCTCAGAAGCTGTGGCCGAAGTTCTCGTGGTAGCGTTCGCGGAAGGCCGCCAGGGTGAAGGAGTGGTTCTGGGTGCCGGCGGTTTCCACCTTCACCGCGCCCATCAGAGAGGCGATGCGGCCGGTGGTGGCCCAGTCCATGTCCTGCAGCAGGCCGAAGAGCAGGCCCGCCCGGTAGGCGTCGCCGCAGCCGGTGGGGTCCAGCACGGCCTTGGGCTTGGCCGCGGGAATTTCCAGGCATTGGCCGTCGGTGTAGATGAGGGAGCCGTTGGCGCCTCGGGTGATGACCAAGGCCTTCACCTTCTTGGCCAGTTCTTCCGGCTTAAGCCCGGTACGCTCCTGCATCAGCTGCGACTCGTAGTCGTTGAGGGTGACCCAGGTGGCCAGTTCCACGAATTCCAGCAGTTCCTCGCCATTGAACATGGGCATGCCCTGGCCCGGGTCGAAGATGAAGGGAATGCCGGCGGCGGCGAACTGCTGGGCGTGGGCGACCATGCCGTCCTTGCCGTCCGGGGCGACGATGCCCAGCTTGATGCCACGGTCGGTGGGCACGGTGTTCAGGTGCGAGTGGGACATGGCGCCGGGGTGGAAGGCGGTGATCTGGTTGTCGTCCATGTCCGTGGTGATGTACGCCTGGGCGGTGAAGCTCTCCTCCACGGTCCGAATGAATTCCTGGTTGATGCCGCAATAGGACATCCACTGGGCGTAGGGCTGGAAGTCCTTGCCCACGGTGGCCATGGGCAGCGGTTCGGACCCCAGCAGCTTCAGGTTGTAGGCGATGTTGCCGGCGCAGCCGCCGTATTCGCGGCGAAGGTCGGGCACCAGGAAGGAGACGTTGAGGATATGCACCTGCTCCGGCAGGATGTGGTTCTTGAAGCGGTCATGAAAAACCATGATGGTGTCATAGGCCATGGAACCGCAGATCAAAGCACTCATTGGAGAAATTCCCTTGGTTTGGGGGGCGAAGCCGCCTGATGGAGGAGAGGAAGTCCTTGGGCCGGGCCCGGGGAGGCACGGATCTGGTCTTCTCGATGGTTTTTGTAGTCTATTGAATTGTAATTTCTTTTTGACTCGCGGGAAATGGGCCTGAGCCGGCGTGACCGAGGCCTCAGGCCTGTGGCGGACGGTAGACCAGGTTCAGCCGTCGCGCCGCGCCTACTTCGTCCAGCCGTCGCACGGGCGTGGCATGGGGCGCCGACTTCAGCACTTCCGGCTGCGTGCGGGCTTCGGCCAGAATGGCGGCCATGGCCTCGGCGAAGCGGTCCAGGGTCTCCCGGCTCTCCGTCTCCGTGGGTTCGATCAGCATGCATTCGGGGATGAGCTTGGGGAAGTAGACCGTGGGCGCGTGCAATCCCAGGTCGAGCAGGCGTTTGGCGAAATCGTAGGCGCTGACGTGCAGTTCCTTGGCCACCTGTTTCAGGCTGATGATGAACTCGTGGGTGGCGCGGCGCTTTGGGAAGGCGGGCGTGAAGCCGGCGGCGGCGAGGCGCGCCATCAGGTAATTGGCATTGAGGGTGGCCAGTTCCGCCACCTGGCGCATGCCGTTGCCGCCCAGCATCAGGGCGTAGACATAGGCCCGCAACTGGACGCCGACATTGCCGCCGAAGGCGGTGAGCCGGCCGATGCTCTGCGGGCGGTCCGCCTCGTTCAGCCAGCGGTAGCTCCCGCCGTCGCGCAGCACATAAGGCAGGGGCAGGAAAGGTTCGAGCTTGTCGCCCACGCCCACCGGGCCGGAACCGGGTCCGCCGCCGCCGTGGGGGGTGGAGAAGGTCTTGTGCAGGTTGAGGTGGATGACGTCGAAGCCCATGTCGCCCGGACGGACTCGCCCCAGGATGGCGTTGAGGTTGGCGCCGTCGTAGTAAAGCAGGCCGCCGGCGCCGTGCACCAGCTCGGCGATGGCCTCGATGTGCCGCTCGAACACGCCCAGGGTGGAGGGATTGGTGAGCATGATGCCGGCGGTCTCCGGCCCCAGGGCGGCACGCAGGGCGTCCAGGTCCACGTCGCCCTCCGCATCGGTGGGAATCTCGCGCACGCGAAAGCCCGCCATCACCGCCGAGGCCGGATTGGTGCCGTGGGCCGCATCCGGCACCAGCATTTCCACTCGCCCGAAATCGCCGCGGCTGTCGTGATAGGCGCGGATCATGGAGACACCGGCGAATTCGCCTTGCGCGCCCGCGGCGGGCGCCAGCGAGACGGCCCGCATGCCGGTGACTTCCGCCAAAATGGACTGCAGATCGTGCAGGCAGGCCAGGGTGCCCTGGCCACCGGCTTCCAGCCCCAGCGGGTGGGCCGCCGCGAAGGCGGCGTCGCGCACCAGGGTGTGGCAGGCCTTGGGGTTGTACTTCATGGTGCACGAACCCAAGGGGTAGAAATGGGTGTCGATGGAGAAATTGCGCTGTGACAAACGGGTGTAATGGCGCACCGCGTCCAGTTCGGACACTTCCGGCAGCAGGGGCGCTTGCTTGCGCAGGAACTGCGCCGGGATGCCATCGGGCTCCGGGGCGGCGGCGGGCACTTGGGCGCCACCGCGCCCAGGCCGCGAAATCTCGAATATCAGCATGGGTTCCCTTTCCTAAAGCGTGTCTGTCAGGGCCTGCGCGTAAGCCTCGATGTCCTCGTCGCTGCGCATCTCGGTGACGCACACCAGCAGGCCGTTACCCAGTTCCGGGTAATCGCCGGAAAGATCGCAGCCGCCGAGGATGCCCCGCTCCGCAAGACCCGCCAGCACTTCGCCCGCAGGCCGAGGCAGGCGCAGCGCGGTTTCGTGGAAGAATGGCCCCTGGAACACGGCTTCCACGCCGGGCACGGCGCAGAGCCGGTCTCTCAGCTTGCGGGTGTTCTCATGGCATTGCAGCGCCACCCGCCGCAGGCCGTCCGGCCCCAGCAGCGCCATGTGGATGGTGGCGGCGGTGGCCATCAGGCCCTGGTTGGTGCAGATGTTGGACGTGGCCTTGCCGCGGCGGATGTGCTGCTCGCGGGCCTGCAGGGTGAGGGTAAAGCCCGGCTTGCCCTCCAGGTCCGTGGTGGCGCCCACCAAGCGCCCTGGCAGGTGATGCACCCATTGCTGGCGGCAGCAGAGGAAACCGAAATAGGGGCCACCGCCGGAGAGGGGCGCTCCCAGCGGCTGGCCGTCGCCGCAGGCGATGTCGGCGCCTTGCTCACCCCAGGTCCCGGGCGGCTGCAGCAAGGCCGTGGCAACGGGGGTGACCAGGCCGATGACCAGGGCGCCCAGGCGATGGCTGGCATCGGTCAGCGCGTCCGCATCTTCCAGCAGTCCGAAATAATTGGGCTGGGGTATCACAACCGCGCCCACGGAGCCGGGCTCGAAGCCGTCAAGTGTTTCAGGGGCCATGCGCCCAGTTGCCGGGTCCAGGGGCAGTTCCTGGAGTTCGATGCCCTGGCGTCCGATGAGGGTGGCCGCGACGCGCCGGTAGATCGGATTGACGGTCTTCGGGATCAGCACCCGCCGCGTCTTGGGGTTGGCGCGCAAGGCCATGAGTATGGCTTCCGCCAGGGCCGATGCGCCGTCGTAGAGGGAGGCGTTGGACACGTCCAGGCCCATGAGGCTGGCCATCATGGTCTGGAATTCATACAGCACCTGCAGGGTGCCCTGGGACGCTTCCGGCTGGTAGGGCGTGTAGGCGCTGTAGAACTCGCCGCGCTGGGCGATCTCCCACACTGCCGCGGGGATGTAGTGTTCGTAGGCGCCGGCGCCGGCAAAGCAGGTCAGCGGCCGGTTTTGCGCCGCGCGCCCGCGCAGGTGACGCACGGTTTCCATTTCGCTGAGCCCATCCGCCAGTTGCAGCGGCCCGGCGCGCAGGTTCTCGGGGATTTCGTCGAACAGTTCGTTCAGGGACGCGGCGCCGATGGCCGCCAGCATCTCGCGGACATCGCTCTCGGTATGCGGGGTGAAGGCCATCAGTCGGCGGCTTCCGCCACGGCCTGGTAGCCGGCCGCGTCCAGTAGCGCGTCCAGTTCGGAAAGGTCGGCGGGGCGTACCCGGAACAGCCAGGCGGCGTAGGCGTCCTGGTTCACTGCTTCCGGTGCGTCCTTCAGGGCGGCATTGGCCTCGATGATCTCGCCGGAAACCGGGCTGTAGATGTCCGAGGCCGCCTTCACCGACTCCACCACGGCGCAGGCGGAACCCGCCTTCACCTGGGCGCCGACCGCGGGCAGTTCCACGTAGACCAGATCCCCCAACTGCTGCTGCGCGAAATCGGTGATGCCGACCCGCACGGTGCCGTCGTTTTCGGCCAGAGCCCATTCGTGCGATTTCGCGTATTTCAGATTGCTCGGTAAGTTGCTCATGTGTCCTCGGCCAGGGCAGTGGATGCCTGAAACCTCCCGTGTTCCCTGGGTTTAGGGAGGCAGGCAGTTTGGTTGCGCTTCACGGTAAGTGAAAAAGCGCTTGAGGTAAAGCGCGCCAGGGAAAATCTCGATTGCCTTGCGGTTTCCGCCGGCACACTTCCAAGACGGCGTCTTGACTGTTGGGAGATTCGTCTATGCTTTTGGGTCAATAATATTGTGGGAATTGCGTTAGTCAATGAAGCAGTTGCTGCCTTCGAGCAAGCCTCTCATAGAGCCCGTTGCCGGGTCTTTGCCAGACGCAACACCGGTTGCCGCCGAGCTGGCTTTCTTGGTGGATGGTGAGAGTCGCTGGAACCTGCATCTGAAAGGGCCGGTCAATGGCAGTTTCGATGCTCTTGCTCAGGCGGTGGCGGCCCAGCCGGCCGCTCTGGAGTGGCATCTGCGGCGCATTCATTATTGCTACAGCCTGCGTGACGGCGATGAATTGTACGGGGCGCTGTTGGACCTTTTTATCTTTCTGGAAGGGCGTGGTCACGCTTTGCGGCGCCGCCTCCTGACGGGGGCCCGCGATCTGCTGCGGCCAGAAGATTTCTCCACGCTTGAGCGCAGCCTCATCGCGGGGCGGGTGCCGCCGGAGACCGAGCGTCCCTGTTCGCCTTTCTCGTTATTGTCCGAGGGTTTGCAGGGAAGGCTGGAGTTGGTGACGCCGCTGAGTCCGACAGGCTCAGGCGCCGTTCGCGACGCCTTGGTGGAGGCGCGTGAACATATCGAGTTCAGCCAATTGGAACAGGCGCGAGATGTGCTCGAAGCCGCCTTGCTCAGACAGCCACTGCGCGAAGACTTGCGGCAGGAGCTGCTGGCCTTGTACCGGGCGACCCGCGATGAGGAACGTTTTGTCAGGATGCGAGAGAACCTGCGGGAGGCGTTGGGAACGGTTCCGGTGGACTGGGACTGTCTAGACCGACCTAAAGGGGGAGATCAGCTGTCATGAGTACAAAGCAGGCACAGCCGCTGCACTTGCGGGTCCTGGGTTTCGACGATCGGGCCGTCAACATGTTTCGGCTGTTTTTGAAGGGGCCTTGCCACAACAAAGCGGTCATCGTCGAGGACGATCAAGGAGCCGATGCATTTCTGATCGATGTGGACGGTCAGCAAGGCGTTGCGAGCCTTTCGGAACAGCGCAAGAACCATCCTGATTCCGCGTTTATCGTGCTGTCCATGAAGCGTTACGCGGCCGCCGAAGGCCTCATCTTCGTGCAGAAGCCGGCCAGAACCCGGGAAATGCTGGAGGCCATCGAACAGGTTCACCAACTCGTGGCGGCACGCCGGCTGGTTGAGCAGAGCGCCGGCCTTACCGGTCCCGATCCGGCGATGAAGGTCATCAGGGGCGCTGACCGTTCGGGCCAGGCCGCCACGCACCGGGTCGCCATGATGTTGGACGAGCAGTCCTTTGGCAGTTACCTGGGCCATATGGATGACGTGGACCCCAATGCAAGATGGCAATGGCGAGGACTGTTCATTGATCCGAATCACTACCTGCAGACGCATATCGAGCATGCCGTGAGACAGGCCCTGGAGCACGGCAAGCCGACCCGGGTGGAAACGCGCTGGAAGCCAGTCTACGTCTTTCCCGAACAGCGGCTGATCACGGTCAATGCGGAGGAGGCGCAGATCCGTTCCGCCTGCGGCATTCCCTTCGAACGTATCGTCATCGCCGACGCCTCTGATCCGGAAAGCGGCGCCGAGCTGCAAGTCACCGAACTGGGAGATGCTCAGGCATTGGAGATTCTGAAGGAGGGAAAAGCGGTGCCGATTGAGGCGTTTATTTGGAAGATGGCGCTTTGGACTTCGAAAGGCAGATTGCCCACGGGAATAGACCCCCATCATCCCGTTATCCTTCGCCGCTGGCCAAACTTCACACGCATCCTGATGACACCCCATGCCATGCGAATCGCCGCCATGCTGTGGCAGCGTCCGGCCAGCTTGTTCGAGGTCGCGGCGGCCCTGGACATTCGTCAGCAGTTTGTCTTTGCCTTCTTCTACGCGGCCCAGGCTCTGAACCTTGCCGAAACCCGCGAGGCGACTGCCGTCGAAGTGGCCGCTGCGCCGGCCGTGGCGGCTGAGGAGAAGGCAGAGCGTGCCTCGTTGTTTGGCAAATTACTGAAGCGCCTCAGATTGTCTTAACCAGGGGGACACGGCTGCCATGACCCAGTACAACAAGATCATCTTTACCGGCCCGGTGGGGGCCGGAAAGTCCACCGCGATCGCCTCGCTCAGCGATATTCCCCCGGTGAGCACGGATCAGGCGGCTAGCGATATGACCAAGGAGCGCAAGGCATCCACCACGGTCGCCATGGACTACGGGATCATGAACCTGGCGGGCGGCGAAAAGATCCATCTTTACGGAACCCCGGGTCAGGAGCGCTTCGACTTCATGTGGGACATCCTCACCACCGGGGGCATCGGCCTGGTGCTGCTGCTGGACAACACCCGCGCCGACCCGTTCGATGACCTCAAGTTCTTTACCGGCAAGTTCCGTGACTTCATCCGTGACACCAGCCTGGTCGTGGGTGTTACCCAGATGGATCTGAGCCCAAGGCCTTATCTTGAAAATTACCATGATCATCTGCAGCAGATCGGACTGAAGGCGCCAGTGTTCGAGGTGGATGCCCGCCGCAAACGGGATGTTTCCCTGCTGGTTCAAACCCTGCTTTACGTGATTGACCCGGGACTGGAGGATTGAGGTGGGGCAATTCATCCTGAGCGACGGCTTGTACGTCTATCCCACGCCGGCGGGTACCTATTACGCATTTTCCAGCGCCGCCCGGCAGCCTGCGCAGGAACTGCTACGCGCACTGCTGGCAGAGCCCGTGACGCCGATGTTGACCTTGGACGGGTTGCAGCGCTGGTCGACTTTAGAGGACCCGGATCAGGCGATGTCGCTCCTGCACCACGCTCAGCAGGCTCGCTGGGTGCAAGGCTTCGAAGCGCCATTGCGCTGTCCGAGTCAGGCGGTTGAGGAGAGCGTGCCGCCCCTGCTGGCAGCGCTGTCCAGCCAGGGCAGGGGACTTCTGGCCGATAGTCAGGGTTTCCATCTTGCCTCCGCAGGCTTCCCTCACGAGGTTGCCGAGGAACTGTCGGGCCTGAGCGCAGAACTTGCCAGCATGAACGAGCGACGCTCCGGTCTGCTGCTGAACAACATGGGACTGGCCTCCAGCGCTTGGTCTGTTGCGGATGCCGCCGGGACTTCGCGCCTGGGTTTTTGGCCCATCTACGTGGGGGGCTTGCGCTTTGTCCTCGTCATCCAAGGCGCGCCACGCCTGAACCAGCCCGAATACGTCAGGCTGGTATGGATACTGAACCAGCGATTCAATTCGGCCCTGCCAGTTTCGCAAAGCCATCATTAGATGCGACGCGGCCTTCAGGGTCGGACCTTCCGGTGCCGGGAGCGCACCGGCGCGGCCTTGCTGCCGCAGTAGCCGCGACAGGGCGAATTCCTGGGCGGCGCAAGCCCAAAGACGCCGGAGAGTGTTTTCGGGCTGTTTCAAGGAAGAGTCAAGTTGTTCATTCCTCTGATAATCATCTGAATAGGAATCTTGCCATGCGCGCTGACATGCTCACTTCAATCTTGAACGAACTCAATGGCACCTCTGCCGACATCGAAGCGTCCGGGATCATATCCACCGACGGTCTCGTCATGGCCGCGGTGCTGCCCCAGTCCATGGACGAGGACCGTGTCGGCGCCATGAGCGCCGCCATGCTCTCCCTGGGCGATCGGACCTCGCAGGAGCTGGCGCGCGGAACGCTGGAGCAGGTGCTGATCAAGGGCGACAAGGGATACGTGCTGATGACCTATGCAGGCAAGGAGGCGGTATTGACCGTGATGGCCAAGCCCAACGCCAAGCTGGGGTTGATCTTTCTCGACGTGAAGAGGGCCGCCGAGAACATTGCCACCTTCATCTAGGCCGTTGCCGACCATGCTTGCAGAGAGGAGGTCCTCATGAAGGACATGAACCCCGCCGATATCGTCGGCGAATATCGCGAACAGACCTTGACGTACCACGACGGGACCAGCCGCAAGGTGCTGGTGACGGATATTGAAACGCCCTATCCGGAGGGTCGTCTTATTGTTTCCTGCACCGATCCCGACGGCATCATCACCCAGTGCAATCAGTCCTTTGTGGAGATGTCCGGTTACACCCGGGAGGAGCTGATCGGCATGCCCCACTGTATCCTGCGCCACCCGGACATGCCGCCGGCCGCTTACAAGGACCTGTGGAGCACCGTGCAGCGCGGGGAGAAATGGCAGGGTTTTGTGAAAAACCTGCGTAAGGACGGCGGCTATTACTGGGTCAAAGCAACGGTGGTGCCCAATGTCCGCCAAGGCAAGTTGGTGGGCTTTACCTCTGTGCGCCGCAAGCCCTCGCGCCGCAAGGTGGAGGAATGCATCGCCCTTTATCCCACCCTATTCTGACAACACGGCTGCAACGCCCGGGAGCCCGGCCATGACCTCAATTTTCACCGTCAGTCCAGACTTCACGCCGGATCACCTCTCCGGCTGGTTCATTTTCAACACCTGGCTGCAGAAAGCCATGGACATGCATCTGCACCTGCAGCTTTATGACGATTTCGACAGCTTGCACCGCGCTGTTGCGTCGGACGAGATCGACCTCATTTACGCGAACCCATATGATGCCGCCATGCTGGTGCGTGACAAGGGCTTCAAGCCGTTGGTCAAGCCGGAAGGCAAAGCGGACGAGGCACTGATCGCGGTGAGCGAATCCAGTCCCTTCCAGAGCGTGGAGGACTTGCCGCCGGGAACTCGCATCGCTACCACCGGCGATCCGGATGTGCATCTGATGGGTATGATCATGCTGGAGCCCGCCGATTTGGACGCCGGGTCCGTCAGCCTGAAACACTGCGAGTCGTATGTGCTGGTCGCCAAGGAATTGATCAAAGGGACCGCAGATGCCGGGATTTTCTTGCTGGAGGCCTTTCAGGACATGACGTCCGTCACCCGCAGCCGGCTTCGGGTTCTGGTGAAAAGCCAGATACATGTCGTCCACCACGCCCTGATGATAGGGCCGCGCTTGGCCGCGCACCGAGAGCGCATGGCGAAGGCGTTGACGGAGATGCACACCTGCGAGAAAGGCGCTGGCGTTTTGGCGGAACTCGCATTTCCGCGCTGGGAAGCGGTGGAGGATGAGGACATGGAGTTCATGATCGATCTGATGGATGCCCTCAACACCTGACAGTCGCGGTTGCTCCGCGCCTCGCGGGTCAGCGCCACCCTTCCAGCCCTGCCTTAACCCTGCCGCTTCACCGGGCCGATGTCAGTGCGGTCATCGCAGGGTGCCCGGAGTGGCCTCACCGTGTCGCCTCGGGCCAGCGCTGCGGCATCGTCTGGATCTGATCTTCGCTGTAGCCCAGGTCCGTGGCCCGTTTCACCAGGCTCTGGTAGGTGGCCTCGGGTAGCTGCGGGCTGCGGGCCATGATCCAGACATAATCCCGGGCCGAGCGGCCGATGATGGTGACGGAATAGTCATCGGCCAGGTAGACCACGCGATACTCGGCCTTGAACGGCCACAAAAAGCGCATGCCCCACACCGCATCGCCGCTACCCTCCTCGACAAAACCGGTAGGGTGATAGACCTTGAGGGGGCCGTCGAAGGCGCCCTGGCGGAAGCGGTAGGTGGTCGCGATGCTGCCGTCCGGGTTGCGGGCGTAGGATTCGACGGCGTTGTGGGCGTCGCCGTCGAGGAAGGTCGGGGTGTAGCCGATGACGTACCAGTCACCCATGAAGCGGTCCAGATCGACAGACTTCACGGTGGCGATGGGGGCATTGCCCGCGCAGCCGGAGAGGGCGAGCAGAGCGGGAAGCAAAAGCGAGGCGAGGCGGCGCATGAGTCTGGCTCCGGATGGCAAGGACGCTTGTGAGACAAAGGCCGCGCCAATTGGTTGCGCCAGTGTCTCGCCCTCAGCGGCGGGTATAGCGGTGCTTGATGCCGGCCGGGAAATACTCGGGGTCGGCGAAGGCGCGCAGTTCCACCTGGGGCGTTTGCCGCGCAGCCGGGACATAGTTGGCGAATTCGCTGTTGAGGCGCAGAACCTCGCGCCGGATCGAGTCGGCGATGGCGTCGCCGTTTACCTGGCCCGGCTCCTGGCCCGGCAGCAGTTCCACCACGATGTGCAGCAAGGCCGAGCCGTCGGCGTCGCTGTGGGTCTGCATCACGAACTTGCCGCTGACCGAGCGGCAGATCTCCGGCTGCTCCAGCCCCACCACCACATTCTCGGGGTAGATGTTCGCGCCATAGAAGGAGACGGTGAAATCCGCCCGACCGAACACCCAGGCAAAGGGCAGGGGGTAGCCGTTGTCGCCGGGCCGAAGGCCATATTCCTCCAGGGCGTCGCAGCCGTGTTCGCGGAGGAAGGCCAGCATGGCTTCGTAACTTGCGATGCCGCCCCGGTCGGCGATGTGATAGCGCACCAGGGGCACGCCATTGTCGCAGGTGACCGCCAGGGTGCCGTCGATGACTTCGAGGTAACGGCTCATGGGGTCGTATTGCACCAGCGTAGGCAGGCGGGATTCGCCGAACAGTTCGCGTGCCGCCTCCGGGTGTTGGGCCAGGAAGCGGCGGATGGCGATGCTCAGCGGCGTCTCGTGGCCGAGCACGCCGCCGTCGGCGGTGCCGTAAAGCGAGACGGAGTCGTAGCAGGGATCGGTGGAGCCGATGCGTTCGCCTATGAGGGCGCGCCATTCCTCGCTGAACACCTCGCCGGCAAATACCAGCTTGATGCGGTAGGCAGACCAGTCCACTCCCTGGCTGAGGCCGCTGTCGATGACATCTTTCACGTAAGGCGGATAGCCCAGCAGCACGGTCTGATCGAATTCCGGGGCGAGTTCGCGCACCACCCGCAGGATCTCGTCGGTCTTGTTGCCCGGCGTGGCGACCAGGAGAGGGTAGCCCTTGGTTGCCAGATGCCAGCAGCTGGAGGCGGTATACATGCCGCCCACCCAATTGCCCAGCGGAAAACACACCACCGCCAGGGTGCGCCGCTTGTGGCCGCTGAAACTGTGGCGGAACACCTGCTCGAAGCGCTGCGCCACCTCCAGCTCGTGCACCACCGAACGGGGCCAGAAGGTGGGTGTGCCGGTGGAGCCTGAAGATACCGCGAGGCGGTTGCAGCGACTCAGGTCACCGCGGGAGCAGCGCTCGGGCAGCGAATAGACCTGCATGTAATTGGCCTTGTTCATCAGCGGCAGACGCGCGAAATCAGCCGGCAACTTCACCGATTCCACGGCGAATCCTTGATCGCTGAGGAAGCGGGGGTAGGCGGGCACATCCTTGAGAGTGTGCAGGAAAAGACCGAAAGCGTTGGCGCGCGGATCGCCGTCCCGGTGCTGCGCCATGACGTCGTCCAGCGGGCGGGTGAGGAAGGTGGTGAGGGTGTTGAGCAGTTTACGGGGATGATCGGAATGCATGCGGGTCTCTTGGCTTCCAGCCGGGTTGGGCGGGGCCGGCCTCGAAGGCCCCGCCGTAGCCTAGTTTACGGGGTGGTGAAGTGTTGTTCTTCCTCTTTCAGGACCGTGCGCGCCGCGCCGACCAGCAGCGGGTCGGGCGGGCTCGCCACCTTGGGATTCTTGTCCGGATAGGGCAGCTCATAGAGGAAATGGCGCATGCAGTTGATGCGCGCGCGCTTCTTGTCGTCGGACTTGATGACCGTCCAGGGCGCGTCGGCGGTGTCGGTATTGAAGAACATCACCTGCTTGGCCTCGGTGTACTCGTCCCAGCGGTCCAGGGACTTGATGTCGATGGGGCTGAGCTTCCAGTGCTTGAGCGGGTCGTCGCGCCGTGAGACGAAGCGCCGCAGCTGCTCCTCGCGGCTGACGGAGAACCAGTATTTGAACAGCAGGATCCCGCTGTTCACTAGCATGCGTTCAAACTGTGGCGTCTGGCGCAGGAATTCAAGGTACTCCAAGGGCTTGCAGAATCCCATTACGCGTTCCACGCCGGCCCGGTTGTACCAGGAGCGGTCGAAGAACACCATTTCCCCGGCGGTGGGAAAGTGGGAGATGTAGCGTTGGAAATACCATTGACCCCGTTCCACCTCGGTGGGTTTTTCCAGGGCCACGACGCGCGCGCCGCGGGGGTTCAGGTGCTCCATGAAACGCTTGATGGTGCCGCCCTTGCCCGCGGCGTCCCGGCCCTCGAACAGCACGATGACCCGTTGCCCGGTGGCTTTCACCCAGCTTTGCACCTTGAGCAGCTCGATCTGCAGGTCTTTTTTGTGGCGCTCGTATTCCCGGCGCCGCATGCGCCCCGGGTAGGGATAACCCGCCGGCAGCGGGGCGACTTCGCTGTCCTCGTCGCTACCATGGGGGGCGGTGGCGATCAGATGGGCCGTGGGCTCGTGGCTGATGGCCTCGATTTCCTCGGCGGCTTCCGGATTAGGCGGAATGGGTTCGGCGGGCGCAGCGGATGCTGCCTCGATATCTTCGCCGGTCGCTGCCGCCAGGGGGGGCGGCGCCTTCTCTAGTTTTCTGACTTTGTTAGTGCTCACGAGAGGCTCCACGTTGGTTTCGCTGCCAAGCCTGCTGCTGGCCTGGACCTTCCGCGTTGCATGCGGCGTGGTCCTGACCTTTCCACGGTCGACAGTTTAGCGCGGCTTAAAGCCTGCGGCCAATGTGGACAATCCCCCCGCAGTTGCGTGATAGTTATCGCCGACAACGGCCGCCCTCACGCGGCGCTCCCTTGGACCTGAATATCAGATCCCGCCATGACAGACCACACCACGGAAAGCCTCCGCAACATCGCCCTGATCGGCCAGGCCGGCAGCGGCAAAACCACGCTCACACAGGCGCTGCTCGGCCGCGCGGGCGTCTCCGCCGCCAGCGACAATGATCCTTTGGAGAAGCAACTGGGACATACGTTGGAGGCCGCTCTCTATCATTTCGAACACGGCGGCGCGCGGGTCAACCTGCTGGATACACCCGGCTCGCCGGACCTTTTGGGACGCGCCCTGGCCGCGCTGCCAGCGGTGGAGACGGCGGCCATAGTGATCAACGCCCAGTCGGGTCTGGAGGTCGTCGCCCATCGGGGCATGGAGGCGGCGGCGCGCCAGCGCCTGTGCCGGCTGCTGGTGGTGAACAAGATCGATGCCGGCGAGATCGACCTGGCGGCGCTGCTGGAGGAAATCCGCGAGGTGTTCGGCAAGGAGTGCCTGCCCATCAACCTGCCGGCGGGCGGCGGGGCGCGGGTCGTGGATTGTTTCTTCGCGCCGGGCGGGGAGGAAACCGATTTCTCCTCGGTGGCCAAGGCCCATGGGGAGATCATCGACCAGGTCGTGGAGGTGGATGAGACGCTCATGGCCTTGTATCTGGAGCAGGGGGAGGAATTGCAGCCGGAGCAGTTGCACGACCCTTTCGAAAAGGCGCTGCGCGAGGGCCATCTGATTCCCGTTTGCTTCGTCTCGGCCCGCACGGGCGCGGGGGTAACCGAACTGCTGGATATTCTTGAGCGGCTGATGCCTCACCCGGGCGAGGGCAACCCGCCGCAGTTCCTCAAGGGCGAAGGGCCCGGTGCCGAACCGGTGCGGGTCGCGCCGGATCCGAGCCTGCATGCGGTGGGGCATGTATTCAGGCTGAAGATCGACCCCTTCCTGGGGCGGGTGGGCTTCTGCCGCATGCACCAGGGCAGCCTGTCGGTCAACGGCCAGTATTTCGTCGGCGATGGGCGCAAACCCTTCAAGCTGGCCCATCTGTTCCAGGTGCAGGGCAAGGAGCATCAGCCCTTGACCCACGCCATTCCCGGCGACATCTGCGCGATCGCGAAGGTGGACGAGTTGCATCATGACGCGGTGATCCACGATTCCCACGAGGAAGACCATTACCACCTGCGCTCCGTGGATTTCCCCAGGCCCATGGCGGGCGTCGCCATCGCGCCGGTGCGCCGCGGCGACGAGCAGAAACTCTCCGACGCCCTGCACAAGCTGGTGGCCGAGGACCCCAGCCTGCAGGTGGAGAGCACCGCCGGCGAGACCGTCATCCGCGGCCAGGGGGATTTGCACCTGCGGGTGGCCCTGGACGGCATGAAAGAGCGTTACCACGTGGAGGTGGAAACGCGGCCGCCCAGCGTACCCTACCGGGAAACCATCACCCAGGCGGCGGAAGGCCACCACCGGCACAAGAAGCAGACCGGCGGCGCCGGGCAGTTCGGCGAGGTGTATCTGCGCGTGGAACCCCTGGAGCGGGGGGCCGGTTTCGAGTTCGTGGACGCGGTGGTGGGCGGGGCCATACCCTCCCAGTTCCTTCCCGCGGTGGAAAAAGGCGTGCGCCAGGTGGTCGCCAGCGGGGCCATCGCGGGCTTTCCCATCGAGGACATCCGAGTCACCGTGTACGACGGCAAGCACCATTCCGTCGATTCCAAGGAGGTGGCCTTCGTCGCCGCCGGCAAGAAGGCCTTGCTGGACGCCATCGCCCAGGCCAGACCCATCGTGCTGGAGCCGGTGGTGGAGATCCGGGTCACCGCGCCCAGTTCCGCCGCGGGCGATCTCAGCGGCGACCTTCTTGCTCGGCGTGGCCATGTGAACGGCACCCGCACCTTGGCCGGGGGGCGTGTCCGCCTGTCCGGCCAGGTGCCCCTGGGCGAGATGCAGAACTACCCCTCGCGGCTGAAGTCGCTCACGGCGGGCGAGGGTACCTATGACATGGAATTCCATCATTACGCCCAGGTGCCGGAACAGGTCCAGCATGCCCTGATGAAGGATTTCAGGCCGTCGGAAGACTGATGGGCATGATGCCGCTCCGCCTGCCGTATTTCGATACCCTGCTGACGCTGCTGGATGAGGGTGACGAGGCCGTGACGCAGTGCTTCGGCCGCCATGTGCACTGGGGCTACTGGCCTGAGCCAGCGCTGGCGGACCGAACCTTGCCAGGTTTTGCGGCGGCGGCCGAGGCCTTGTCCCGGCGCGTGGCGGACGCCGCCAAGGTCGCTCCCGGCATGTCCATGCTGGACGCGGGCTGCGGCTTCGGTGGCACATCCCTTGGTATTGCAGAACGCTGCGAGGGAGCGGAGGTGACAGGGCTCAATATCGATGGCCGCCAACTGGTACGCGCGCAGTCCATGCTCTGCGCTTCGGCGCGGGCTCCGGCTTGGGTGCAGGGCGATGCCTGCAACTTGCCATTCGCCGATGGCAGCCTGGATGCCGTGGTGGCGGTGGAGTGCATCTTCCACTTCGGCAGCCGCGCGCGGTTTTTTCAGGAAGCCTTTCGTGTCCTGAAGCCGGGAGGACGCCTGGCGCTCTCGGACTTTCTGCCACGGCCGGCGATGCGTCCGCTGATTCGCGTGGTAGCCTTGTGGCCCGCCCACGCCGGTTTCTATGGCCGCTGCGATCTGGGGCATACCCTGGCCGATTACCGCAAGCTGGCCCTCGATTCGGGTTTCGTGCTTGATACGGTCGAGGACATCACCGACAACACCCTGCCGACCTATCCGGTGTTGCGCGATCTGGCGCAGCAGGTTCGCTGGCCGGGGTGGTCGGCCGCCGTCGAGACGCTCATGGCTGAGTGGGCTAGCCGGATGGGTATTCTTCGCTATTACGTGCTGGGGATGGAGAAGCCGACGAATCCCTGAACCGGCTTGGATGGTCATCGCCCAAGCGAACACTTTAAGGAGGCGGCATGGCGGGGTTTCAAGGGATGTATGGGCGGGCTACGCGGCTGAGCCGAGGGCAGGCTTTGGTCCCGCTGGCGGTGTTTGCCTTTCTGCTTGTCGCGTTTCATGGCGTCTTCGGAGCTTTCTTTCCCAACCGTGGCGGAGGACTCGGCCATGATTACTCCTACTACATGCCGATCCTGTTGGCGGGGGAATATTGGCGGCAGACCAACGGGTTCTGGAGCCTGCCCTGGTTCACGCCCGCCTTCTGCGGCGGTCAGCCGCTGTTGCCGGACCCGCAGTCCTTCTATTACTCCCTGCCTCAGTTCCTGACCGCCTGGGTTGATCCCCTCGCGGCACTCTATCTGACTTTCCTGGTATTCGCCGCCGCCGGTTTCTGGGGCTTTTATTTCCTCGCCCGCCGTGGATTCGACGCCGGCATGGCGGTTTCCTTGCTGGGAGCGGCGCTGTTCATGTACAACGGATTTTTCGTGCACCGGATGCTGATCGGCCACATCACGTTCCACGGGGTGATGTTGGTGCCCTGGGTCGCACTGGCCTTGCTGGGCGGACAAGGTGCCGGCGACGGGAAGGAAACCCGTTGCCTGGTGCCGGGCTTGCTCGCGGGCCTCTGCGGCGCCTATTGGCTTTACGCCGGGATGCTGCACCTGATCATCCCTTCCGTGCTGGCCATCGGCTGCCTGATCCTGATTCGTCAGTTGCGTCGTCCGCTTTCCTGGCGCGCCATCGCCACGCGCGGGGCCATCGCCGCGGGTGTGAGCGCTGGCCTGGGTGCCTTCAAGATCGTGGCGGCGCTGTCCTTCATGCAGCACTTTCCCCGTACCGACTACAGCTTGCCGGGGGTCGATTCCGTGGCGCATGCCCTGTGGTTGCTGGTGCAAACCCTGTTCTTTGCGCCGGCCGGGATTGCCGAGCTGATAGCGCCGGACCTGCGTCAGGTGCAATGGAGGCTGGACCGCCACGAGTTCGAGTTCGGCGTCGGCGTGGTGCCGTTGCTTGCTTTGCTCGGTGCAGCCTGGCACTGGCTGGTGCACCCTATCGGCCGCTCTGCCAGGCTATGGATGGGCGTATCGGCCATGCTGGCGCTGTTGGCGATTCCGCTCGCAGTGAATGTGTATTCACCGGACTGGAATGCCTTCCTGAAGCGGCTGCCCCTGCTGGGTGCCAGCAGCAATCTGTTCCGCTGGTATTTCGTTTATGTTCCGGTCTGTGCCATGGCCACCGTGGTGCTGTTGCAGAAGCTGCCCGCCAGGACCCGGGCTCCCTTGGCGGCGGCGGGCATGGCGCTCACCCTCTTGGGTAATGGCTTTGCCGACCGACGCTTTTACGAGCACGAATCCTATGATCCTGCCCCTATTACCACGGGATGGCTGGATTTGCACCAGTCTAGGGTCGTCCCGGAGATTCGGGCGGTCGATGACGACGGCTTGCCGGGAAAACGTCATTTCCCCAACGATCCGCTGGTGAGCGGCGTCTCCGGGTTCCCCTGCTACAACCCGGTCTTCGGTTACAGGCTGGAGAACCTGCCCGTAAAGCAGTTGACCGAGGGCCCGATCGACCGCGTGCAGGGCGGGAGGCTGAATCTGAAAAATCCCGCCTGCTATGTGTTCCCGGAGGCCAATGGCTGCGAGCCGGGCGATCATTTCCGGGAGACCGAGCGCGCCGAGCTTCTGGCGTTCGCACGCTACCGCCCGATTGCATTTGAGCGCCCCACGGCGCAGCGCGTGGCTGAAGGGATCAGCGCATTAACCCTGGTTTTCTGCGTGGGCGTGCTGCTGTGGCACGGCATACTGGCCGCCGTTTCCTGGATTCGTCGGCGTCCGCTGTGGATCAATCCGCCGCCAAGCTCTTGATGTGATTGCCACCTGTTGCGCATTGCGGGCAACAGTGTTTCCCAGACTGAGCTATTTGCCCCCCCGACGCAGATGGTAGACTCAATTTTCCACTATTAAGCTCGGTAAAAGCGCGACGCTCAGCGCCCCTTCTGCCGAAGAAGAAACCAATCACGCAAGGAGACTTTGATGACCCACGAACTGCCCCCTCTGCCCTATGCCAAGGATGCCCTGCAGCCGCATATCTCGGCAGAGACCCTGGAGATTCACTACGGCAAGCACCACCAGACCTACGTCACCAACCTGAACAACCTGATTCCGGGTACGGAGTTCGAGAACCTGTCCCTGGAGGAGATCGTCAAGAAATCCACGGGCGGCATCTTCAACAACGCCGCCCAGATCTGGAACCACACCTTCTACTGGAACAGCCTGTCCCCCACTGGTGGCGGCGCGCCGACCGGTGAACTGGCCGCCGCCATCGAGAAGGCTTTCGGTTCCTTCGACAAGTTCAAGGAGGAGTTCACCAAGTGTGCGGTTACCACCTTCGGTTCCGGCTGGGCCTGGCTGGTCAAGAATGCCGACGGCAGCCTGGCGCTGGTTAGCACCAGCAACGCGGGCTGCCCGCTGACCAGCGGACAGACCCCGCTGCTGACCTGCGATGTGTGGGAGCATGCCTATTACATCGATTTCCGCAACCTGCGTCCCAAGTACCTGGAAGCCTTCTGGAGTCTGGTCAACTGGGAGTTTGCGGCGAAGAACTTCGCGGCCTGAGTCGTCATTAACCCGGCCCTTAGTGGCCGGGTTAATGCGGGGCAAGGATGTCCCGGCGCGGCGACTGGCCGTGTCAGCCAAGGTCGGGCGCGTACCGACCTTGGCGTCGGCCCGAAATACCAGACGGGTATTTTTGGGCCTGATCAATAAGACCCAAGGCGCCTGACCGGGCACGTTCGACAGTGCGCTCTGTTCGTTATTGAGCGGCTGACACGCTGCAACAAGCGGCCCTGCGCTTTCGAGCCCAGGGCCGTTTGCATTTCCATGCCGTTCGCGCCGCTTTACAATGCGGGGGCGGGCCGCCTTCCGCTTCAAGCCTTATGCTTCTCCTTTGGAAAAATCCGAACTCCTCAAGCAGCTTCATATCGACCGCAAGGAATTCCAGGCGCCCGGAGGCAAAGCCTCCTGGCTGCCTTGGATGCTGCTCTCGGCGGCCGTGGCCGTCGGGGCCTGGTGGCTGTTCGGGCGTGATGCCCCGATCCATGTGAAGACTGCCGCCGCGGTGCTGGAAAGCTCGGGTCCCGCTTCCATCCTGGATGCCACCGGATACGTGGTGGCGCGCCGGCAGGCCACCGTTTCCGCCAAGATCACGGGGAAAATCGAAGCCATCTACATCGAGGAAGGTCGGCGGGTGCAGGAGGGCGAGGTGCTGGCCCGGCTGGACCCGGTGGATGCCAAGGCGCAATTGGCTCTGAGCCAGGCGCAGCGCGACGCCGCGCGCTCGCAGTTGGAGGACTTTCAGGTACAGTTGGAACAAGCGCGGCGGGATTGGGCGCGGTTGCGCGACCTGGCCGCGCGCAAGCTCGTCAGCGCCCAGGCGGCCGAGCAGGGGCGCGTCAGCGTGGATTCCTTCAAAGCGCGCCTGGCCACCCAGCAACTGCAGCTGACGGTGGCCGAACAGGGCGTGCGGGTGGCGCAGGTGAATCTGGACAACACCGTCGTGCGCGCGCCGTTTTCCGGCGTCATCGTAACCAAGGCAGCCCAGCCCGGCGAGATCGTCTCACCCATGTCCGCGGGCGGCGGTTTCACCCGCACCGGCATCGGCACCATCGTCGATATGGATTCCCTGGAAATCGAGGTGGATGTCAACGAGTCCTTCATCGGCCGCGTGAAAGCCGGTCAGCCGGTGGAGGCGCGCCTCAATGCCTACCCGGATTGGTCCATACCCGCCGAGGTCATCGCCATCATACCCACGGCCGACCGCACCAAGGCCACGGTCAAGGTGCGCATCGCCCTCAAGCAAAAGGACCCCAGGATCGTGCCCGACATGGGCGTCCGTGT
The DNA here is from genome assembly GCF_000934725.1 of Methyloterricola oryzae. NCBI lineage: Bacteria > Pseudomonadati > Pseudomonadota > Gammaproteobacteria > Methylococcales > Methylococcaceae > Methyloterricola > Methyloterricola oryzae. The sequence goes on along the minus strand of NZ_JYNS01000001.1, from coordinate 655,380 downwards.
GGCGTTTCTGGAGGAGCCGCAATCCCTCGCCTCCAAGGCGCCGCCCGCGGTGCTGGTGCCGGCTGCGGCTTTGGTGGGCGAGGGCGATGCCTCCGCCGTGTTCGTGGTGAAGGAAGGCAGGGCGCAGCGCCGCGCCCTGACCCTGGGCGAGGCCGTGGGCGGGAGTCGGCGCGTGCTGGCCGGCCTGCGTGGCGGCGAACAGGTCGTGCTTTCACCCGGCGCGGACCTGCGGGACGGGCAATCGGTGCAGGTGGAGTGAGCCATGTCCGGCGATGAGAGCCTGATTCTGATACGCGGTGTGACCAAGGCCTACCGGCGCGGGACTGATACCGTCGAGGTGCTGCACGGCATCGATCTGGATATCGCGCGCGGCGAATTCGTCGCCCTCATGGGGCCTTCGGGCTCGGGCAAGACGACCCTGCTCAATTTGATCGGTGGGCTGGACACCCCTTCCGCCGGCAGCATCGAGATCGCCGGACAGCGCATCGACCGGCTCTCCAGCGCGGGCCTGTCGCACTGGCGAGCCGCCCATGTGGGCTTCGTGTTCCAGTTCTACAATCTGCTGCCCGCCCTCAGCGCGCAAAAGAACGTGGAACTGCCCTTGCTGCTGACCCGGTTGAGCGCGGCCCAGCGGCGGCGGCATGCGGCGCTGGCCCTGGAACTGGTGGGGCTTTCCGATCGCGCCGGGCACAAGCCGGGGGAACTGTCCGGCGGTCAGGAGCAGCGCGTGGCCATTGCGCGCGCCATCGTCACCGATCCGGCCTTGCTGGTGTGCGACGAGCCCACCGGCGACCTGGACCGCAAGACCGCCGACGAGATCCTGGGGCTGCTGCAGATGCTCAACCGCGAGCATGGCAAGACCGTGGTCATGGTGACCCACGATCCCAAGGCCGCGGAATACGCCGGCCGGCAACTGCATCTGGATAAGGGCACCCTGGCGGAGCAAGGGGCTTCGGCGGGGGAGGCGTGAAGTTCCTTCCGCTGCTGTGGTCGGGCCTGTTTCGCAAGAAGACCCGCACCCTGCTGACCCTGCTCTCGGTAGTGGCGGCCTTCATCCTGTTCGGTCTGCTGCAGGCCGTCAGAGTGGCGTTCGACGCCGGTGCCGATGCCGCCGACGCCAAGCGTCTTTTGACCACGGCCCGCTACTCCATCATCGACCCCTTGCCCCTGGCGCATCTCGGCAAGATCGAGCGGGTGCCAGGCGTGGTGGCCGTGGCCTATGCCAACTGGTTCGGCGCGAAATACCAGGACCAAAGCAATGCCTTCCCGGTGTTCGCCGTGGATCCCGCGCGCTATCTGGACATGTACCCGGAATTTCGGATCGACCCGGCTCAGCGGGCGGCCTTCGAGGGCACGCGCACCGGCGCAGTGGCAGGCGTCAGGCTGGTGCGGCGATTCGGCTGGAAACTCGGCCAAAAGCTGCCCATTCGCTCGGAGATCCATGCCCAGCGCAACGGCGGGCTGGATTGGGAGTTCGAACTCACGGGGGTGCTCGACGCCGAGGACCCGGCCCAGCAGGGCAACACCGACGTGGTGCTGATCAACAACGCCTACTTCGACGAGGCGCGCCGCACAGGCAAGGGCAGCACCGGCTGGTATATCGTCCGCATCGCCGATTCCGGCCGCGCGCGCGAGGTGGGCGCCGCCATCGACCGGCTGTTCGCCAATTCGCCCGATGAAACCAAGACCCAGCCGGAGAAGGAGTTCGCCCTGGGTTTCGCCAAGCAGATCGGCGACATCGGCGCCCTGGTGACGCGCATCCTGGCCGCGGTCTTTTTCACCCTGCTGCTGCTCACCGGCAATGCCATGGCCCAGTCGGTGCGCGAGCGCATACCCGAGTTCGCCATCCTCAAGACTCTGGGCTTCAGCGACGGCAAGGTGGCGGGCTTGGTGCTGTCGGAGGCCTTGCTGCTCCTATTGCTGGGTGGCGGGTTGGGCATGCTGCTGGCGACCCTGATGCTGCGCCCGCTTAACGCGGCCACGGGCGGCAAGTTCCCACCTTTGTTCGTGAGTCCTGCCACCTGGGGACTGGCCGCTGCGATCCTGCTGTCCCTGGCGCTGGCCATCGGGCTGCCGCCAGCCTGGCGCGTGCGCCGGTTGCGCATCGTCGATGCCCTGCGTGGCGGATGATGTGGCCGTCCATGCCTGAAACCGGGGGAGCCCATGGGTAGCTTGCGCCAGGTGCTGGCCATCACCTGGATGAACCTGCGCAGCGTGCCGCAGCGGCCGGGGGCTTCCCTGGTGGTGATCGTCGGCATCGCCGGCGTGGTGGCGGTGCTGGTGTCGGTGCTGTCCATGGCGCAGGGCTTTCGTCACACCCTGGCCAGCACCGGGCGGCCCGACCGCGCCATCCTGCTGCGCTCGGGCTCGGATGCCGAACTGGCCAGCAGTATTGCGCGGGACCAGGCGCAGATCCTGGCCAACACGCCGGAGATCGCCCGGGATTCGCAAGGCCAGCCCCTGGCCTCCGCCGAACTGGTGGTGGTGGCGGATCTTCCCCGCCGTGACACCGGGACGCCTAGCAATGTGCCGTTTCGCGGCGTGCAGCCGGCGGCATTTGCCATCCGTGATGAACTCCGGCTGGTCCAGGGGCGCCGCTTCGGCGCGGGTCTCCGCGAGGTGATCGTGGGCCAGAAGGCGGCGCAGCAGTTCCAGGGGCTGGAGGTGGGGGCCCGCATCGACTTCCGCGACAGCGACTGGGAGGTCGTGGGCATCTTCGCCAGCGGCGGCGATGTGCACGAGTCGGAGGTCTGGGCGGACGCGGAGACGGCGGTCTCGGCCTTTCGGCGACTGGGGTTTCAATCGATGACCGCCAAGCTGGCAATAACCGACGATCTGGATGCGCTACGGCAGCGTATCGATGCGGACCCCCGGTTTTCCATCAGCGTGCTGCGCGAACCCGAATATTACGCCAAGCAGTCTCAGTTGCTGGGTACCCTGATCAACGTGCTGGGCTACACCGTGGCCAGTTTCATGGCCATCGGCGCCATGTTCGGCGCGCTTAATTGCATGTACTCCGCGGTCGCCAGCCGCCAGGTGGAAATAGGCACCCTCAGGGCCATCGGCTTTGGAGCGGCTCCGGTGGTCGTTTCGGTGATGGCCGAGGCCCTGCTGCTGGCCCTCATCGGAGGGACCGCGGGTGGGGCTCTGGCTTATCTGTACTGCGACGGAGCCAGTCTTTCCACCCTGAATTTCGAGACTTTTTCGCAGGTTGCATTCGATTTCCGAATCACGCCAGCCCTGTTGGGGCAGGGCGTGCTCTGGGCACTGGCGATCGGACTTCTGGGGGGCTTGCCTCCGGCCATTCGCGCGGCTAGATTGCCAGTTACGGAGGCATTGCGGTCATCCTGATCTACGAAGAGAAGGCCAAATAGGCTGTCAGGCCCGTGACGCCGGCGGCCGACAGCTTGATTTCCTGCTACACGCCGCTAAACTCCACCGGAATCCCCATGCGGTCGGGCCGAGGATCTTCAGGCCCCATCTACAGCGCAGAAGCGTCTGCCGCAGTCCCGCGCAGGCGGTCCATCTTCCAGGGGATATGCTACCTCATTGGTCAAAATCCGGCTGGCCTCGCCACGCCCTACGAAGAACTCATCATGACTATGCGAAAACTCGGATTCGTTACGCAGCTGTTTTTCATCAGTTTCTTTGTGTTTCTGGCGATGCAGCGGCCGGCGTTGGCGGAGGGTAGCCGATCGCTCTACCCCGCGACCTATCCCGCAGAAGGCTCACGCGCCAACCTGGACATTCGGCCCAATGAGCGCTATCTGGGCAAGATCGTTCGTCAGACGTTTCTTTATGTCTACGCGCGAGCGGGAGAATACATCCTGGTAGGCTCCAGCAACCGCGGCGCTGGCGGTGACGTGCTGGTCTACAATCCTCATGGTTTCGGCACGCCGGGTGACGAGCAGATTCCTGCCAGTGCGGACTTCGCCTGCTCTTCCGACTCGCCGCCAGAAGGCTCGTTCGGCGGTGCCGGGCGGGGTATCATCGACAGCCGTGCACAGGAGCTCGCTGGGCCTAACAGTGCCGACGGGTCGGGAACTGTGAACGGCGGGTTTGCGCCCTGTGCCTACCGGGCGCCTTCGGATGGCATCTACGGTGTGCGGTTCACGCCGGCCACCTCCGGACAAAGCGGGCCCAACGGTGACATCAGTTCCACATTGCCAAATACGGTGTCCGTCGCGGCCTGGGATGTGACGGTTCGCGCTAACGCAGGTTCCACCGCGGACAGCAATGGCCGTCTCTTTACATACGCCTGGGTCGCCAGTTCCGGCGATGCTGTCGGTGAGCCGATCTATTCGACCCACTATTTCGTTACCCTGGACGGGTACCGCTACTCGGAATTCATGCGCGGCCTTGATCCTATCGGCTTTGCCCTTTACGGAAATCTTTACGGCTTTCTCGACAACGGCCAGCCCCTGCTCAAGGATATCCGCGGACAGGAAGACCTGGTTACGACTCTTCCGGATGGCGTGACGACCCAGACCCCGCAGTTCCCGATCTTCTTCAGTGACGTTAGCGCTACCGGTCCCAACAACGCAGAGGTCGAGACCGTCCTCGGTGCGCTGGATATACCCGCATCACCTAAGGATCCGTTGGTCACCAATGTGACGTTTACCGGAGCCCAGGGCGGTGCGGTCACGACACCGGGCGTGGGCGGAAGCTTCCAGTTCGACACCCTCAATACCCAGAGCTATGAAATCGTGATCAGCCGCGACGGGGTCGATTTCGATCCGGACAGTTCCGGCAACAGGGTCATCTCAGGCATCGCCGGCACCGGCACCCAGACGGCCGAGTGGGACGGCAAGGACAACGCTGGCAATAGTTTTCCCTCCAGCGCCAGCACTTACTCTTACCGCGTATTCGGGCGCAATGGCGACATCCACATGCCCATCATCGACCCGGAGAACAATCCTGGCGCGGGTCCGCAGGTGACTCGACTCAACGGTGCCGTAAGTCCCAGCACCACAGTGTTTTACGACGACCGCGGCTACCGGACCCAGAGCGGTGCCCTGGTAGGTGTGTTGAACGGAACCCTTTGCGATACCGGCACGCCGGCGGGTCCCACGGTACCCGTCAGTCTCACCGGCGTGGATTCAACAACCGCCTACCGCAACTGGGAGCCGGGCGCAAATGTGGCGCTCGACTGCGTCCCTGGCTCCGGCTGGGGTGACGCCAAGGGCGTGAACCTGTGGACCCATTACGCCAGTCCGGCCGCCGAATCGACGCTGGTGATCCGCTCCATTGCGGTGGACGTGGGGACCTCCATAACCGGTCCCAGTAGCGCGGCGAGCAGCACCGCGGTCTCCGGCACATTCAGTTTTTTCAACAACGGTTCCAATCGGGCCGAGAATGTGACTTACGGGATGAGTCTGCCCGCGGGCCTCGGAACCGTTACGTTCGGCAATCTGCCCAGTGGCGCCAGTGCCAGTTATAACAATGCCACGGGCGTGGTAGCCCTGTCCGGGCTGCCCGCGACCCTGGAGCCGGGGCAGACCATTCCCTTCATGTCTTACAGCTTCATTGCTCCCCTCACCGGTCCGGTGGTGGTGACGACCAATGTCGCTACCAGCTCCAGTGACACGTTCCTGGACAACAATTCCGCCACGTTCAGCATCGGCGTGGGGCCCACCGATCCCTATGTGAAGATCAGCGCGCCGGCGGCGGTTACCGCGGGTTCGACGGTGGAAGGCGTTCTCACCTTCGGCAATACCGGCGGAGAAGCGGCGACGGGTATCACCTATGCGGCTAGCTTTGGCAATGCCGCGTATTTCCCGCCCAGCGTGAGTTTCACCGGGCTTCCCGATGGCGCAAGCGCCAGCTATGACCCTGCCACGGGTGTCGTGACCTTCACGGGGCTGCCCGGCACGCTGGCGGCCGGCCAGATCATCAACATCGGCTTCAGCTACACGGCGCCAGGGGATGGGGCGGTTCCCATTGCTGCCAGCATTACGACCACGTCCAGCGATGCGAACCCGGGTAACAACAGCGCCAGTGCAACCGTGCTGGTCAGCGACGATGCCGGCAAGGCCACGCAGGATCCGTTGATCCTGACCGCGGGGCGCACTGTGGCCTGCTGCGGGCGGCCAGTCGTTCTCAAGGTCAAGGGCGGCAGCATCAAGGGCGGCGTGCGCTACAAGGTCAAGGCAAGTGGCGCGGCCAGTTGCAAGCTGGTGAAGTCCGGATCCAAGACCTATGTGAAGGTCTTCGGTCCGCGCGGTGGCGGTTCCTGCACGGTAACCGCCACCCGCAAGGGCAACGGTACCTATAACCCTGTGACATCCAACTCGGTGGTGATAAGGCTGCGATGAAGGAGTGGCAGTGGGGCCGGCCGATTCGACGGCCCAGCCCCAGCGTCGGTGCCATCGCTGCGATGGCGGCTTACAACGAGCCGGAATGGCTCCAGGAACGAAGAACCGCAATCATGAACAGAACGCTAGTGAACGCTTTTCGATCGGTCGCTGCCCGCCGGGTGGCTCTGCTGGCCTCCGCGCTGTTGGCGCCAGGCATCGTGGGGGCTGCCGAAGGCGCTGCGCCGGCCAAGGCGCCAGGCCCGATGGATTGGACCGGGCTCTATGTGGGCATCAGCGCCGGCGCCATCTTCAACGACTCCGACTTGAAATCGAACCAGCTTGCCCTGGTCGAAGACCCGTGCAAGCGCGACATCCATTCCACCAGTTTCCTGCCCGGTGCGCACGTGGGCTATTTGAAGCAGTTGGAGAACAAGTTGGTGCTGGGCGGCGAGGCGGACTTCACCTATCCCGATAGCAGCGGCTCCGCGGATTGCCCCTGCTACAACTCGACCTTCGACCGCTTTACCGTGAAAAACCGGATCCAGGGTGCACTGCGCGGCCGCCTGGGTTATTCCCTGGACTACAACCTGATGCCCTATATCACGGCGGGAGTCAGCTTTGCCGATACGGCCCTGCAATACGTCAACGAGCACGGCGACTCCTATTCGCAGAACAGCGCGCAGACCGGTTGGGTATTGGGCGGCGGCATGGAATATGGCTTCCAGGAGCATTTCTCGGTGCGCGCCGAGTATCTCTACACCGACTACGGCAACGCGCTGAATACGCGCCTGCCGGTCATCACCGGTTTCAGCGACCCCAACGGTCAGGCCGAGGCGGATCTGCGCACGCACACGGTGCGCGCGGCCCTGAACTACCGTTTCTGACGCGCAAGTCGGGCGGAAAGCTGGAGTAGCGACATGGCGACGGTACTGGTGACGGGTGCCAATCGCGGCATCGGTCTGGAATTTTGCCGCCAGTATGCGGAAGCGGGCTGGAAGGTGCTCGCCTGTTGCCGCAATCCTTCGGCGGCCCATGAGTTGCAAGGCCTGGCGGCGCGCCACTCCGGTGTGAGCGTGCATGAGCTGGATGTGGCTCGCTTCGGGCAGGCGGATACTCTAAGTGCTCAACTGGGCGGAGAGACCATCGACGTGCTGCTGGCCAATGCGGGGATCTACGGCGATCACGACCGCCACGGATTCGGGGCGTTGGATTACGGGCGCTGGCAGGAAACCATGACCGTTAATGCCCTGGCTCCGGTAAAGCTGCTGGAGGCTTTCCTGCCCCAGTTGCAGCGCAGTGAACGCAAGCTGATGGTCGCCATCACCAGCCTGATGGGCAGCATGGCGGATAACCGCGGCGGCGGCGCGCTTTTCTACCGCTCCAGCAAGGCAGCCCTGAACGCCGCCATGCGCACCCTCTCCATCGACCTTCGCCCGCGCGGCGTGGGCTTCATCATCCTCCACCCGGGCTGGGTGCAAACGGACATGGGCGGGCTCCAGGCACCCACCTCCGTGACCGAAAGCGTGGCTGGCATGCGCAAGGTCATCGACGAATTCCAGATGGGTGACACCGGATGCTTCGTCAATTTCAGGGGTGAAACCCTGCCGTGGTGAGGTCGGTTCCGGGCCGCCGCGCATTTGAAAAAAGCACCTGCATTGCATACTCTTGAGTCAGCAAGTAAGCGCTACCAACACCATTGAGGCCCGCCATGCACAGCAAGCTCAGTTCTTTCCTGCTCGCGCTCACCCTGATGAGCCTGGGTTCCGTTGCATTCGCCCAGAATTACTACGGCGATCCGACAGGCACCATGGCGCCGGCTGCCAGCAACGTCAGGACACAGCCTCCACAGATCTACGGCGAAGGCGTCGGGCTCAAGTTGGGGTCTGGATTGGCCAACATGACCCTGGGCTGGATCGAGGTGCCCAAGAACATTATCAACACGTCCAATCAGGTGAATTTGGTTCTGGGGTTCACCGGCGGGTTGGCAAAGGGCGTTCTGCACATGCTCGGCCGCACGATCGGCGGTACCGTCGATCTGCTGACTTCGCCATTTCCGCTCAAGCCTATCGTTCAGCCGCCTTTTGTGTGGGAGAATTTCGAAGTGGAGACCAGTTATGGTCCCTCCTTCAAACCCCAATAGTGAGAACTGGTGCCACGACAACGAGGCAAAGGCCGCCTGGACTACACGGCCCGGAGGGAAGTCCAGGAGCAGCTGTTCATCCTTTCCAGGGCCATACAGCAGAGCCCTAACGCACTCCTGATTGCGCGGGTCGACGGTTTCGTCGAGTACGTGAACCCCAGTTTCACCCGCCTGACCGGCTATACCGCCGAAGAGGTCATGGGGCAGCAATCCTCTGTGTCCCCCTTCGCCGGACCAATCGGCACGCAGTACCGCAACCTCAAGGGCACCTTGCGCGAAGGGCGCACCTGGCGAGGCGAGGTGGAGGGCGAGCGCAAAAACGGCGAACGCTACTGGGTCCAGGAATCCATCAGTCCCATTCTCAGCCCAGAGGGTGAGGTCACCCACTTCCTGGTCATACGCCAGGATATCACCCAGCAGAAGCTCGACCATGCCGCCCTGGAGGAAAGCGAACAGCGTTTCCGCCAGGTCGCGGAGATGACCGGGGAATGGCTGTGGGAGCAGGACACGGACGGGCGCTACATCTATTGCAGCGGCGCGGTGTCCGAAATCCTGGGTTACCGTCCCGAGGAAATCATCGGGATGCGCTATTTCGACCTCCTGATGCCCGAGGACAACCTGCGCTGGCAACAGGAATTCCCGGAACTGGTGGAATCCTGCCGGGGTTTTTGCCGCCTGCTCAACCACTACCGGCACAAGGACGGGCATGAGGTGTTCACCGAATCCACCGGTGAGCCGGTGCTGGACCCCAGCGGCCGCATCATCAAGTGGCGCGGGGTCGATCATGACATCACCGCCCGCAAGCATTATGAGGATGCCCTGAGGTTGCGCAACCGCGCCATCGAGGCCGCCAGCGTGGGTATCTGCATCGCCGATGCGCAGCATCCGAACACGCCCAACATCTACGTCAACCCAGCCCTGTGCCGCCTTACCGGCTACAGCAAGGACGAATTGATGGGCCAGAACATGCGCATCCTGCACGGTGAGGAAACCGACGCCACCGCGCTCAGGGAGATACGTGGCTCCCTGAAAGAAGGGCGCGGCTGCGAGGTGGTGGTCCGCAATTACCGCAAAGGCGGTATCCCGTTCTGGAACGAGCTTCTCATCGATCCGGTGCACGATGCCAATGGCCGCCTGACGCACTTCATCGGCATCCAGGCCGACGTGACCGAGCGCCTCCGCGCCGAGAGCGAGCGCAAGGAACTGGATATCGCCCGCCGGATCCAGTTGTCGCTGCTGCCCAAGGCGCCGCTGCGCACCCGGGGGGCCGAGGTGGCCGGGGTATGCCTGCCGGCCAGTCACGTGGGCGGCGATTACTATGACTTTTTCCAGTTCCAGGACCATCTGGACGTGGTCATCGCCGATGTGTCCGGTCATAGCGTGGGCGCCGCCCTGATCATGGCGGAGGCCCGCAGTACCCTCAAGGCGGCCACGCGGAACGCGGAGAACGGCGGCATCGACCATGGCCCGGGCGACGTGCTGAGGGTCCTGAATGAGCTGCTGTACGAGGATCTGGACGGCGCGGATCTCTTTATTTCCATGTTCTACCTGCGCTATGACTACGCGCGCCGCGTCCTAAGCTACGCCAATGGAGGCCACAATCGGCCCTTGCTGCTGCGCCAGGAAGCGCCTAGCTGCGAGCTCTTGGATACGGAGGGGCTGATCCTGGGCGTCAGCCCGACGGTGGATTTCGAGGAGAAGCAGGTGGCGCTAAGCCCCGGGGACCGGGTGCTTTTGTACACGGATGGCATTACCGAGGCGCAGAGCAGCGAAGGGGAGTTTTTCGGCAGCGCGAGACTTTGCGAGATGTTCGTGTCCCACCGGGACAAACCGCCGCAGGAGGTGGTGGAAGCCCTGTTTTCCGATCTGCGCGCGTTTCTCGGCGGCAAGCCGTTCAGGGACGACGTGACCCTGGTGGTGCTGCAGGCCGGGTCCGAGGCCACTTTAGAGCCAGCCTGATCTGCGCGTGTTGTCGCGCGTCGCCGATTTTTGGGAGAATAGTCGCCTTTCGCGCACCTGCCCGGAAGCAGGGGGTGCGCCCAACGCCGAGGCCGGCCCTGCTGGCCCGTTCATCTGATTTCCATCCTGTCACGCGGTCGGGGCATGTCGAATTTGCACAAGGGGACGCTGGTGGACTGGAAGGATGAGAAGGGTTTCGGCTTCGTGCGCCCGGAGGGCGGCGGCCGCGACTACTTCGTTCACATCAGCGCATTCCGCAAGGGCATGCTGCGCAGGCCGGCGATCGGCGATGTCGTGCATTTCCAGCCCGCCGAGCCGGCGCGGGGCAATCGCCAGCGCCGCGTCGCTCAGGCCTACATCGAAGGCGTGCAGTACGTGGACCCCGACGCCAAGCCCACGCAACTGCAACTTTTCCTGCAGCAGGCGCTGGTGGGGCTGCCCGTCCTGTTCTCGCTTTACATGATCTGGTTCACCGGCAATCCGATTCCCCTGGGCTCGTACATGTTCATGAGCGTCCTGACCTTGATGATCTACGGCGCGGACAAGAAGCACGCCCTGCTCAACCGTTGGCGCGTGCCGGAGTCCTACATGCACCTGCTGGAACTGTGCGGTGGTTGGCCAGGCGCGCTATTGGCGCAGACCAGTTACCGCCACAAGGTCAAGAAGCCATCCTACCAGCGCATCTTCTGGGGCATCGTGATCCTGCACGGTTTGGCCTGGCTGTACTTCTTCTATCGCCAGGTCTTTGCCGCCGTCTGAGGCGCTGACGGAGCGGTTCGCACGCATGCCGCCGCTGGTGGATATCCATACCCATGGTGCAGGGTGTATTGGTGCGGTGCGGGTCGTAAGCGTGGAAGCGGGTGGCCCGCTGCCTGCCAAGACCGAAGGCGTTTATCTTGCCCTTGGCGTGCATCCCTGGCATACGGGTGCCGCGGACCTGGAGGAGCGGCTGGCCTGGGTGGCGAGCCAGTGTACCCGTTCCGACGTGCTGGCTGTCGGCGAATGTGGCCTGGATCGCCTGCACGGTGCTGCGCTATCGGTGCAGATGGAGGCCTTTATGCGGCAGATTCACCTGGCCGAGAGCTTGGGCAAGCCGTTGATCATTCATTGCGTCCGCGCTTTCAGCGAACTCGTCGGATTGAAGCGGAAGCTCCGGGTCTCGGTGCCCATGATCGTCCATGGCTTCAATCAGCGCGCGCGCATCGGCCAGCAATTGCTGGCGGAGGGTTTCTGGCTCTCCTTCGGCGCCGCGCTGCTCGAGACCCGAAGCGCCGCCGCTGCCCTGTTTACCGAGGTTCCGGCAGACCGGCTGTTCCTGGAAACTGATGCGGCGTCCCTGGAGATCGGGGCAGTCTACGCCGCCGCCGCCAGGCTGCGCGGTGTGGTTCCGGATGAATTGCGCGCCGCGATCTGGAAGAATTTTCTGACGGTATTTCCCCATGAGTGAAAGAGCTTGGCTTTCCCGCACCGAATTGCTGATCGGCAAGGCGCGCCTGGAGCGCCTGGAGCGGGCTCATGTGCTGGTGGTGGGCATGGGGGGCGTGGGCTCCTATGCGGCGGAGTTCATTTGCCGAGGCGGCGTCGGCGCCATGACGATCGTGGATGGCGACACCGTCGATCCCAGCAACCGCAACCGTCAGCTGCCCGCGCTGGCCACCACCCACGGTCTGCCCAAGGCCGATTTGATGGCCGAGCGCCTTCTGGCCATCAACCCGGGCTTGAAGCTGACCGCCATCCGCGAATTCCTGACGCCGGGTCGCGCGGCGGAACTGTTAGCCCAGGATTACGACTACGTGGTGGACGCCATCGACAGCATCACGCCGAAGGTCACGTTCATCAAGACTGCCTACGAGCATCGCGCCCGCCTCATCAGTTCCATGGGCGCGGGCGCCAAGCTGGACCCGACCCAGTTGAGGGTGGCGGATATCGGCAAGACCTATAACTGTCCCTTCGCCAAGTACGTGCGCCACCGCTTGAAGAAGCTGGGCATCCGCCATGGGGTGAAGACGGTGTTTTCGCCGGAAATGCCGATCAAGGAGTCCCTCATGCTCACCGACGGCTCCCACTTCAAACGCTCGGCCTACGGCACCATTTCCTATTTGCCAGCCGCCTTCGGCGGCGTGTGCGCCTCGGTGGTGATCCGGGATTTGATGGGGTGCGATGCTTGAGCCCCGCCTTCATCAGCCCCTGAATTGATCCTTTTCCTGCCTGAGGGTGGCGAACACGTGCCAGTCCGGGGCGTCTTCGGACAAGCCAACATGCTGGCGGATTTCTGCGCTGCGCGGACGCAGGAAGGGGTTGGTTTCGAGTTCTTCGCCCAGTGTGGAGGGTACCGTTGGCTGCCCAAGGGATCGGAGCGCCGCCACCGACCGGGCACGCTCCTGCAGTGCCGTGTTTCCGGGTTCGACGCTCAGCGCGAAACGGGCATTGGCCTGGGTGTACTCGTGGGCGCAGTAGACGCGGGTGTCAACCGGCAAGGCGGCAAGCTTGCCCAGCGAGTCCCACATTTCGCTGGCGCTGCCTTCAAACAATCGGCCGCAGCCCAGGGCGAACAGGGTATCGCCGCAGAATAGTGCCTTGTCGGCGGCGAACCAGTAGGCCCCATGTCCACGGGTGTGGCCCGGCACGTCCAGCACCTGCGCCTGTGCTTCGCCCAGCTTCAGCGTATCGCCGTCGGCAACTTCCACATCGAGTCCGGGAATGCGCGCACGATCTCGCGCCATGCCGACGATGAGGCAGCCGGTGTGGCGTTTGAGCTCCATATTGCCGCCCACGTGGTCGCCGTGGTGGTGGGTGTTGAGTATATGGCTGAGCCGCCAGTGGCGGCGGTCCAACTCGTCCAACACGGGGCCGGCTTCGGCCGGGTCTACAGCGGCGGTGTGGCCGGTGCCGGGATCGTGCAGTAGGTACACGTAGTTGTCCTGCAGCACTGGTATCTGCAAGATCTCCAGCATGTCAGCCACCCTTGAGCAGTTGGGCGATGTCGTCCTTGGAGAATCCGATCTTGCGGGCTACCCGGTCGGCGTGGCTGACCTTGGAAATTCCCTCGATCAGCCGGTAGGTGGGATTCTCGTCCCTGAATTCCACCTGGCGGGCTTGGCCGATGCCGCGGGCCTGGAAGTGTTCAACCAGTTCGTGGTTGTGGGTGATGAGCAGGGTGGAATTGCCTTTTTGGCGGAAGCCGTCGAGGATATCGGTGGATATCTCGATCTTCTCCTTGTGGGTCGTGCCTTCCGACAACTCGTCCATGATCACCAGGCTATGGGCGGAGGCCGCAACAAACACTTCCTTGGTGCGCTTCAGTTCGGTGCCGAAGCGTCCTTCCCCGTCGCTGAGGTGACTGGTCTCCGGCACTTGGTAGAAGATGCGGTCGGCGACCGTCACCTCCGCCTGCTCAGCCGGCACATAACAGCCGGCCTGAGCCAGCAACTGGCTTTGCGCCAGGGTTTTGCAGAAGGCGGTCTTGCCCCCACTGTTGGGGCCGGTAATGAAGGTGAGTCGCTCGCTCTGGAGATCGATATCGTTGCCTACGTAATCCTCATTGCCATAGGCCAGGATCGGGTTGCGCAGCCCCTGCCAGAGGGCTGTATTGCGCTTGCTTTCTACGATTCTGGGCAGGGTCACCGGATGTCCGAACCCCTCCTTGAAGCTTAGAAACGCCATCAATTCATCCAGAAGGCCTAGCGCATCCAGTGCATTCTGCCCTTCAACGGATGCCTTGAAAATCTGCCGCAGCGGATAGATGAAGCCGTCCCGGTCGAAGCTGCCGACGATGGGGGCGTAGGCGATGAGGGCAATGGGCAGCACGAACAGCCAGAACACCGGTGCGACAGATGCGGCCATATCCAGCAGCAGGGGCACGAATTCCAGTGCCAGCAGCACCAGGATCAAGGTCAGGCTGAGTCCCACCGGCTTGAACAGCGAAGGGCGGAACTTGAGAGCCGGCAGATACCAGGGCTTTTCCGCCCGGGTGAGGATTTTCTTTTCGGTGCGGTAGGCCGGGCCGAGCATCAGGGTATGCGCTCTGGAGCCGCGGAAACCCTTGACCGTGTCCATCAGGCTGCGCAGATAGGCGCTCTTGGGCTCCGGCAGGTGTTCCACCTGAGCGACCAGGTCCAGCATGAACTGGGTGCCGCGCTTGTAGGTTTCGTAGCCGTAGCCGCCCAGTTCCAGCTCGTGGGCGGGGGAGGAGGCCATTCCGAGGAAGCTGGCGAACAGTAGGTCGTAGTAGTCCTTTTCCCGGCGTGAGGCGTGCAAGATCAGCGATTGCAGAGCTTCGCGCAGCGCGGAATCCTCTTCGAGCTCCCTCAGGGCTGCCTGCTTCGCGTCGATCAAGGGCTTGCCTGTCAGGGGGTCGGCGAGGGAGCGGTACAGACTCGCCTGGCCGATACGGGTTGCCGTGCGGTTCAGGGTTTCGAACAGCTGCTCCACCTCGATGGTGCGGAAGGTGATGGCATCCAGGACACCGCTTTCCGCGCTAGCAGCGAGTTCCAGAGGAACCTTGGGCGGCGCCTTGGCGTCGGACTGCAGGAGGGTAGGGTAGGGCAGGCTGATACGGTCGCTCATGGGCATGCGGCTCTTGAGGTTTTGCTGCCGGTCTTTTTACCCGCAAGCTTGGACAAAAGCAAAACTATTGACCGTTGATGAAAGTCCGAAAATTCCTTGGCAGAGAGAGCCGGATTCCGGAGTCTGCCTGCAATCGCCAAAGTCGGATGCGCGCCACTTTTTGCGTGCACCGCGAGCTCTGCCGAGACTTTTGCCTTTCGGCCTGGAAAATCTGCAATACGTTTCGCGCTTGCATTTGGCGTTGTAGGCCCCCTTTGGTATCGCCTGAGCACCCCAAAAACCGATAAACTACGCGATTCGATATTTCCCGCTTTTCCGGCGGGCAGCGACCCGTTGAATTGAATCGGAGCAATGGATACATGAAAGGCACTTTCGAAACATCTGCCGGCGCCAATCTGGCGCTTGGGGTTCCTGGCTTCAGCTATGCCGATCTCTACGATCCGCGGAAGCTCGCGGAACTGCTGGACGTGTTCGACAGTAGCGCCCGCGCAGCCGATGCCGAGCTCTTCGCCGAGTTCGAGGCGTATCGGGCCTGCCAAGGCGAAGGCCTGACGCCCGAGCAGATTTCAGCCCTTCTGGTCAAAATGGCTCCCCTGGTGGGCGGTTTCATGGCCCAGCTGTTCGATGTGGGCTCGGAGCGCAGCCGGCATATGCAGGCTGCCGAGGCAGAATTCGATGGCGTGTTCCGCTTCCGCAGCGAGGTGGTGGGCAAACTGGCCGCCCGCTACAAGGGCGAAAAGCTGGAGGATTGGGATGCAGGCGCTGTCTGCGCCCGTTTCGACGCGCTCGTGGCCGCCCTGCTGACGCAGGCCGAACTGGATTGCGATCGCGAGGCGGCTATCGCCGGGCTGGGCGTCGATCTGCTCGTCCGTGCGTCCGGGGAACTTGGTGACGTGTCCCCGATTCGCGCGCGCTTGAATGCCTCGGCGGACGCCAAGGCGCAGTTCGCCACCGCCCTGGCTCAGGACGATGCCGGCCTGGTTTCCGAATTGTTCGATGCCCTGTGCCGCTGGGCGTTTCTTGCCGCGCGCCTGGAGTCGCTCAAGCCGCAAGTCGCCGGCTGGATGAGCTTCAAGGTGCCGGAGAAGACCGATTTCGGGCATCTGGTGGAGCACGCTTCCATCGAGCAGCACGGCTACAAGGCTTGGGCCATCGAGCCGGAACACCTGCGCCGCCGCGACGGCTTCGCCCTCACCGATCCTCGTTTCGGCGAGCGGGAAGTGAACTACGAAGTGGATCACTGCATCTACTGCCACGACCGCGACACGGATTCCTGCTCCAAGGGCATGCGTAACAAGAAGGATGGCAGTTACAAGACCAATCCCCTGGGCGTGACCATCACCGGCTGCCCGCTGGAGGAGAAGATCTCGGAGATGCACCTGCTCAAGCGCCAGGGCGACAACATCGGCGCGCTGGCCCTGGTGGTGATCGACAATCCCATGTGCCCCGGCACCGGCCACCGCATTTGCAACGAGTGCATGAAGGGGTGCATTTACCAGAAGACCGAGCCGGTCAACATCCCGCAGATCGAGACCAACGTGCTTACCTCGGTGCTGTTCATGCCCTGGGGTTTCGAAATTTACAGCCTGCTGACACGCTGGAACCCGCTCAACGTCAAGCGTCCGGTGGCACTGCCCTATAACGGCAAGAAGGTGCTGGTGGCAGGCATGGGTCCGGCGGGTTATACCCTTTCCCACTATTTGTTGAATGAAGGCTTTGCCGTGGTGGGCATCGACGGCCTCAAGATCGAACCGCTGCCCAAGGAACTGACCGGCGAGGGCCCGACCCCGCCCAAGCCCATCCGCGACTTCAGCGAACTCTACGAGGACCTCGACAAGCGTGTCATGCTCGGATTCGGCGGCGTCGCCGAGTATGGCATCACCGTGCGCTGGGACAAGAACTTCCTCAAGGTGATTTACCTCACCCTGCTGCGCCGCAAGGCCTTCCGTTGCTACGGCGGCGTGCGTTTCGGCGGCACGCTGACGGTGAATGAAGCCTGGGACTTCGGCTTTGACCACATCGCCATCGCTTCCGGCGCGGGCAAGCCCACGGTCATCGATCTCAAGAACAACCTGATCCGCGGCATCCGCAAGGCCTCGGACTTCCTCATGGCCCTGCAACTCACCGGTGCCGCCAAGGAATCGACCCTGGCCAACTTGCAGGTGCGCCTGCCCGCCGGCGTGATCGGCGGCGGCTTAACCGCCATCGATACGGCCACGGAACTGCTGGCCTACTATCCGGTTCAGGTGGAAAAGATCCTGCACCGTTACGAGAAACTCAGCGCCATCTACGGCGAAGACGTGGTGCGCAACCGCTACGACGAAGAGGAAAACCAGATCCTGGACGAGTTCCTGGCCCACGGCCGGGCTATCCAGGCGGAGAGGCAGCGTGCGGAAGCCGCTGGCGAGAAGCCCTTCTTCTATCCCTTGTTGAAGGCGTGGGGCGGCGTGACCCTGTTCTACCGCAAGGGCATCAAGGATTCCCCCGCTTACCGGCAGAATCACGAGGAAATCGCCGAGGCCTTGGACGAAGGCATCTGGCTGGCGGAAGGCATGAGTCCGCTGGAAGCGCTGGAAGACCCGCACGGCCATCTGCGGGCGGTGCGGTTCGAGCAGCTTGAGGAGCAGGAAGGCCGCTGGCGCAAGACCGGCGAACTGGAAGTGCCGGTGCGCAGCCTGTTCGTGGCGGCGGGGACTTCGCCCAATACCATCTACGAATCCGAGCACCCGGATACTTTCGTGATGGACAAAAAGTTCTACCAGCGTTACGAGCCTTCCATAGCGGCGCAGGGCATGGAGTTGCAGCCCATGGCCGACGAGCCGCAGCCCAAGCTCGGCAAGCCAGCGCCGTTTACCTCCTATGACCGCAACGGACGGTTCATCACCTTTTACGGCGACAACCATCCGGTCTACGCCGGCAATGTGGTGAAGGCCATGGCCAGCGCGAAGGACGGCTACCCCTACGTGGTCAAGCTGTTCGAGCGCGAACTGGCGTCCCTGGATATGGCGAAGCAGCACGAGCGTGACACCGAACTGACCAAGTTCCAGCTACGCCTGGACAGCGCATTCCTGGCGCGGATCGTGGAAATCCGCCGCCTGACGCCCACCATCATCGAGGTCATCGTCCACGCGCCAATGGCGGCCAAGCATTTCTGCCCGGGCCAGTTCTACCGCGTGCAGAATTTCGAGGCGCTGGCGCCGGTGGTGGACGGCACCGTGCTCGCCACCGAGGGCCTGGCCCTGACCGGGGCCTGGGTGGACAAGGAGCATGGGCTGATTTCACTGATCGCCCTGGAGATGGGAAGTTCCACCCGGCTGTGCGCCACATGGAAGCCTGGCGATCCGCTGGTGGTGATGGGCGTCACCGGCACGCCCACGGACATACCCTCGGGCAAGACCGTACTGCTCATCGGCGGCGGTCTTGGCAACGCGGTGCTGTTCTCAATCGGCAAGGCCATGCGCGCGACCGGCAACCAGGTGATTTACTTTGCCGGCTACCGCAACCGCGAGGACGTGTTCAAGGAGGAGGACATCGAGGCGGCCTCGGACCTCATCGTCTGGGCGGTGGACAAGCGCGAGGGGAATACCGCCATCGAGCCGCGGCGTCCGCAGGACAAGACCTTCGTCGGCAATATCATCGAAGCCATGCTGGCCTACGCCAAGGGCGAACTGGGCTCCACCCCCATCCACCTGGACGACGTGGATCACCTCATCGTCATCGGGTCGGACCGCATGATGGCGGCCGTGAAGGAAGCCCGCTACGGTGTTCTCGCGCCCTACCTGAAGAAGCATCACGAGGCGGTCGGCTCCATCAACTCGCCCATGCAGTGCATGATGAAAGGCGTGTGCGCCCAGTGCCTGTGCAAGCACGTGGACCCGGAGACCGGGGAAGAGTATTTCGTCTATTCCTGCAACAACCAGGATCAGGATCTGGACAAGGTCGACTTCACCAACCTCAACGCCCGGCTGCGGCAGAATTCCGTGCAGGAAAAGCTGTCGTCCCTGTGGTTGGAACACCTGCTGGAGAAGCGAGGCATCGATGCGGCGTGAGCGTAATCATCTGAGGCTTGCGCTCGGCCTCCAGCTACCCTGATTTTTGATATTAGGGCTTCCAGTTTCCGAGTGGAGCCTGCCGGCTTTTCGTTCTACTCTGGTTCCCATGCTCCGCGTGGGAACCTTTTCCCTTGCTTATCCCGACTTCCATTCACCTGGCGCAAGCCCCTCCAGCGTCCAGTCTCCGATGGCATAGCGAATCAGGCGCAGGGTGGGAAAGCCCACGGCTGCCGTCATGCGCCGCACCTGCCGGTTACGCCCCTCGCGCAGGGTCAACTCAATCCACGAAGTCGGGATGGCGGCCCGATAGCGTATCGGCGGATCGCGCGGCCAGATTCCTTCGGGCTCAGGTATCAAACGGGCTTTCGCGGGTTTTGTCGGGCCGTCGTTCAGTACGACGCCATTGGTGAGTCGGTTCAGGGCCGATGCATCCGGTATGCCCTCCACCTGTGCCCAATAGACCTTGGGCATCTTGTGCCGTGGGTCGGCGATGCGAGCCTGGAGACGGCCGTCGTCGGTCAGCAGCAGCAGGCCCTCGCTGTCCCGGTCCAGGCGACCGGCCGGGTAGATTCCCGGAATTTGGATGAAGTTAGCGAGGGTCGCGCGTCCGGCTTCGCGGTCGGTGAACTGCGTCAGCACCCCGTAGGGTTTGTTGAAGAGGATCAGGAGGGGCAATTGAAGGGGCGACGACCGGGGACGTGATTGTTGGTCCGGCCTGGCGTTACCAGCAGTTTGCCTGACTCGCGCTCTTGACCCCCGCATTCGTGTAACTCAGGGTTCCGCAAGGATCGTTGGCCTGATCCGTGCCGCTCTTGGGGGCAGCCTGCACCGTGTAGGACATGCCATCGGTTGCGATGGTTGCGGACAGCGTATAGCGTGGATTGGTCGTTGGATAGTCTGTGATGGGCAGCGTCGGGTTGGCATCGTCAGCGGTTCCGCACAGGTTGTCAGCGCCCTTGCTCTTGTAGCAGTTATTCTCGGTGAAATACCGCTCCAGGAAATTGGCGTCCTGGGTGATGGCTCCCTCGGCATCCGCCCTGTGGGTCTTACGAATCTGATTGCGATAGCCGGGCAGGGCGATCGACGCCAGGATGGCGACGATCGCTACCGTAATCATCAACTCCACCAAAGTGAAGCCTCGGATTGGTGAACCTGCCCGTCTCGTGTTTCTCATGTCTGTCTCCGAGCGTTTACTCAGCGAATCTGGCGCCAGGACAAGCGCCCGTGTGCCTTGCTGCAGGCTTCCTTCTGCGTGAACAACTCGCCGCTGGAACCGCTGACGTACTTGGTTTCGGTGCAGGCACCGCCACCGCCAGCTCCGCCAGTGCCGCCGCCGTACATTGAATCTTCTACCACGGCGGGCGTCTTGATGATACCGACCGGGGACTTGACGCCGGAAGCCGCTCCGACACTTCCGGTTGCCGAGTTCACGAGGACATAGTCCTTGGCATTGACCGAGCCGCTGTTATTCAAGTCGAACGAATTATTGAGACGCCCGCCAGAGTTGGCGTCCAGTTCCATTAGCCATGATGAACCGCCGAAGGTACAGGGGTCTGTCGAAGGAATCAATGTTGGGAAAATGATCCGGTCGCCTCGCAATAGCGGGTTGCTCACCACGCGTTCTCCATTCGCCGTGCCAGGCGGTGGCGGTGTCAGCAGGTCTATGTACCAGCCCTTCTTATCTGTTGTTCCTGTGCCATAGATAAAGGAATTGTCGGTCGTAACGCGAACCGGGTTTTCGGTAAGTTCGGTACTGCATGATCCATCCGGGTTGCGCAAGCACGTTCCTGCAATCAACTCGTTTGTGATTTGCTGCTGCTGAAGCACCGTGCGTCCGCTTACCCTGCCATCGCAGTCCGCCGCGTCGGCGG
Source organism: Methyloterricola oryzae (assembly GCF_000934725.1). Taxonomy (NCBI): domain Bacteria; kingdom Pseudomonadati; phylum Pseudomonadota; class Gammaproteobacteria; order Methylococcales; family Methylococcaceae; genus Methyloterricola; species Methyloterricola oryzae. Next base: position 634,496 of record NZ_JYNS01000001.1, on the reverse strand, counting down.
TTCCGGGGGCGGGCGTCGGCGTCGGCGAAGTGACGGTGATCGGCTTGTTGCATTTGTCCCAAATTCCGTAGAAGGTCTGCACCTGCGGGCTGGCAGGTAGGATGTTGTCACCCACTTCAAAGTACTTGCCGGTGCCGAAGTAGACGTTCACGCCGCTGGTTTGTCCTCGTCCGGTGGCGCGCCCTACCTGCGGTTTGACCGAGATGGGCTGGGAAGCCGGCGTGCTGGCCGTGTCCTTGGCCTGGTACAACGGATTGCATGCGCTGCTGCTCGCGCAGGTAGTCGTGCTGTAGGCCACTCCCCAGTCGGAGGTGGATGTGCTGTAGATGTTGAATTTCCACATGTTGCCGCGCAGGTCGCCTGCATACACGAAGTCGGCGATCCTATCGTTGTCCAAGTCAATCACAATGGGCGCGGAAAGACCATTGCTGCCGGTGGCGCCGGTGTCGATCTTTTTGATGATGGCGCCGGTTGCCACATTAACGATGTATAAAACAGCCTTTCCTGACGCACTGTTATAGCCATTGCCGAATATGGCTCCCCAGTCACCATTGGCGAGGCGCACGATGGTCGCCTGAGTCATGGCGATGCCCATGTCGGCATCGGAATTGTCGGTAAACTCCCACAAAACCTTCGTGGTGCCAAAGGCATCAGGATCCGTCACATCCAGCGCGAACACACCTTTACCGCCAGCGCCTGTGGTGCCGATCAGAATGGTATGCCAGGAACCACTGTAATAGGCATCTCCGCTTCGGGCAGAACCGTCCACGAAATACGTGTGTGTATAGCCTTGCGCTGAGAGTGTCTTGAGCGTAGTGGAGATGACCGAGTTAGGGACATAGGCAAAGATTTCCGTGCCTCCCGAGGTCGTGCTGTTCGTGGCGTCAAAGCCGTGCAGCATGCCATCGTTGGCGCCAACGTAGAGCACGGGGCGGCGGTTCTTGTAAGCATCGCTGCTGCGGAAGGTGACATAGGAAGTGCCTTCGGTCGACGGGAGGCTCTCGTAACCAAAGGACCGTGTACCGACGAACCAGGGGTCTGAGTTCACTACGTCACCGAGCAACACATCGCGCGCGCGGAATGTGCCCCCGGAATGGGTGGTCTCTTTGGACTGATCGCCCCTCAAGTAATCGACAATGTCAGCTGTGCCGAGGGTCGTTTTCTGCGTGGTGCTGAGAGTGCCAGATCCAGTTCCGGGACAACCGGTAGCGTCCCAGCAAAAGCGAATACCGCCACTCGTGGTCGGATTGTAAGAATAGATTTTCCGGGTGCTGGCGGACGGTATGGCTCCACTTCGGTTGGTCGTCCACGCCTGGCTTCCGACGCTGCCGTCCGCGTTGAGCACAAAGGCCCGCAGTTCGCCACTCCAGTCGCCGCTGTTGAAGCGAGCTTGATAGATCAGGGTATCCGTGCCTGCGAACGTCGAATTGGCGGCTACCGATGACGAGGATGTATTGCGACGTACAATCTCCGAAAAGGCCGCGTCCAATTGCTCCTTGAGCCTACCGGCATTGGTCACCAGGAAATAGCTGTCCGGGGTACCTGCCACGGCCGTATCCCACTCGCCGGCATCGAGCCGGTTGTTGCTGTTGGTGTCGAAGAATCCCCCCCATTTGGCGGCGTACCACAAAGGATCATGGGCGATGAAGGCGGCGGACGGATTGGTTCCGGGGGTGAAGTTGCGGGTGGTGATTAACGGCAGGGCGGCGCCCGACGTATTCGGGGTGTCCAGAAAATAATCCACGTCACTGGTGGTGTCGGAATCGCGCACCTCTAAATAAGTGCCGTCTGTCGTGGAGCCGGAGATGACATAGCCCATGTGCTGGATGCAACCCCCAGCCGCATAGCCCGAGGTCAATTTCACATCCAAGGTGTTATCGGATTTGGCGATCAACTCATATTCCACGATGGCGTCCATGTCGTGGTCCGAGCCATATTCCGAGTCCTCGTAATTGATTCGGAACTTGGCGTAGGCTCGCCCACCATTCACCGTGGCGTCCTGGTTGGTGGCATCAGTATTCTTGATGGTGTCTACATAAAAATCGACGATGGTGTTGGTCGGCTGATATTGACCAGAGGCCGTGTTGATCGTCCCGCAGCCACCCACGGTTTTGCCAAAGGGAACCAAGGTTATGATCCTGCCATTGACCGGCAGTTGCAGGCGCGGAAGCGGCGACGCCAGCGCCACGCTGAAAGTGTCGGTCTTCTGGTTGCCGGATGCTGAATTCAGGTCGGTGGTCTTGCCATACAGGGCAACGCTGGCGGCGTAGAACCCTCCCTGTTGCGTGGGTTCTTCTGGCGTCAGGCCACGGATGTTGCCGAAGCTGCTCACCGTCTTGGGCGTGGGCGCGCCGTCGAAGGTCGAACCGGACTGTCCGATGAACAATGACGGCGTAGCCGAGCCATACTCGCCGGTCCAGATGGTATTGCCCAGCGTCTGGACATTGAGGCCCGTAAGACTTCCCGTGTAGGTCGCGAAGTAGGTGCCCGGCACCTGGTCGGTATCGAAGTTCGGGTTGATGTCGCTGATCACCAACTGGGACGGCCTGGAGCAACTCGGGAAACCGGGATCCGTTGCATCGCTTGGATTACGGTAAGGATTCTTCCAGCTCGGGAGAGGTAGTCCCAGGGTCGTATCGTCCGTGCCGGTGCTTGCTATCGAGAAGGCCGTAGTGGGGCTGATGGGGTTGGCTGCGAAATAGCGCAAGCCCTCGTACATGATCTCCCCTATCGGGTTACCCCACATTCGGCATCGGCCCTCGGCCAGGGGCGCACTGACCTCCGGAACGCCACAACTTTGGTCGTAGGAATAGCTGGAACCAAAACCAACGATTTTGAGCTTGTTGATGGTCTGTATGACACCGTTAACGCTGGTGCTGAACTGCCCGGTAGTCGTATTTATCTCCTGGTCGGCAGAATGAGCACTGTCCGCCAAATAGGAGATGTTCTTGCGCAGTACGCCGCCGGACGTATTCTTGGCATAGGAGCCGGTCATCAGCCCGAACGCCATGCGATTGCCTTCGCCATATTCCTGAAGGATACCGCTCGGCTTGTGAACACTGGGCGAAGACGTGTTGGATGGGTAGCCACGGCATTCGCTCTCCAGCAGGCCGCTGACGCAGGCTTTTACGCGCACCACATAGTCAGTCATGGCCGAGGTGGGCAAGGTGACGCTATAAGTCGTTTGCGTCAGCCCGATGAACGATCCCGAAGGCACCTTGACCCAGGTGTTGCTGCTATCCGGGCCATTCCACCAGAGGTAGTAATTGTCTCCGCCGCTGGCTTCCTGATGTCTGAATTTCAGGGTGTGCGTACCTGCCGTCAGGGAAATCGTACCTTTGTGATCCTGACAGTTGCAGTTGCCGTGACCGCCATACCAACTGGCAACGACGGTTCCGTCGATGATCACGTCGACGGCGTCGTCACCGTCCACGGCAAATTGATAAGAGCCACTCGTTGAAACCAGTATGGATCCCGTGAAAATGTTGAGATAGTAATCGTCGTCTCCATACGGGTTGCCGCTGCCGTCAATACGACCATTGCTCGGTGTGCCCGAGCCTTGCTGATGGGATGAATTGGCAAACAGCGTCTCCATCGTGGCGAATCCGCTGGCATCACCGGCGTAGCCTGTGTACGTTCCGCTGGAATTCGCGCAAGTCGCGCGTGAATTGTTCCCTGTAGCGCACTCGACCCCCGCCACTGGCCGTTCGATGGAAAGCCATTCCCAAACCCGATAGGTCGTATCCGTAAGGACTCGCAGCAACGGTAGCCCCGAGTTGGAACTGCATCCTGGATCGGAATTGCCCGATGGGCACAAAAGCGTGGTATTGGCGAACAAATGCCGGGTGCCCGCGGCTGGTAGGCTCAGGGGCGTGTATTCCGTGATGTTGTAACCGTCGATCGTGGTGCTGTTGTATTCCTTGCCCCAGCTATGCGCATCCTGGGGGATGTAGGACCGTTCAAGAACGGTTTCCGTGGCGCTGTCCGTGCTGCGGTAGCCGCCATACAGAACCCGCCTGAGAGCATCCATGCGCGACATGGTGAGGTAATTTAGAAAGTCGCCGCTCCAGCGGCCGGTCGAACTGGTGCACTTTTTGGTCAGGGTATTTTCCACGGGCGTGAATACGCCAGAACTGTAGCTATAGCACTTGTGGGAGTCGAAGTACCCGTAGTAGTCGATGGCGGGCTTGTAGTGAATGTCCAGCGCGCCATCGCCATTGATATCCGAGGCATCGTTGTAGGCTTCGTAGTAAAGCTTGTGGTCCCGCTCCATGGTTATCAGGATCAGCGGAGTGGAACTTTGCCCCAAGTAGAGCGGCGTCTGCGCAATGGTCCCCGCCATAAGGCCTGTTTGAAAGGCGCATAGGAGCAAGGCCAGCGCGCTGCAAGCAAAAGCTGAGTTGCGCGAACTAAACGGTAAACGGATGCTGCTCATGACTGCCTCCACCGCGACGGGTGTCAAGCTAAGGCCTGTAAACGGATTGCAAAATGGTTACTGCCGTCGTGGTGCCGCCCACGGCGCGCGTCGTGACCCGGTAATACATGTCTGGCTCGGCCCCGGCTACCACGTCGCTCTGGTCGGGCACCTGCTCGATGACGTATTCGGGGCGTCCTGCCACGCTTGCGAGGTCGGTTCCGGTAAAGGTGCGCTTGTCTGCGGCTTGCCAGAAGCTGTCCGTCAATACCGTGGGCGGGCACGCATTCAGGAAGAGCCCCGGGTTGGCGTCGCTTGCGGTCACGCAGTTGTAGACCAGGGACGATGACTGGGTCTTGAGGATGTTCTCGGCGCTCCGCAGGGCGGATTCCGCGGCCTCGAACGAGATCGCACGATCGCGCAGATTACCCGCCATCTTCTCCTCCAGGGACGTGGCCTGCATCGCCGAGATTCCGATCAAGGTCAGCACCAACAGGAAAAGCAGGCTCACGACCAAAGCCGCGCCAGTCTGGCTGCGATGCGTTTTCGGAAATGCATACATGGCGGTATCTCGCTAGGGCAATCGGTTGCGCAGGCCCACCGTGGCGCTGAACGTGCGCACCAGTCGGCGGTCAGTGGCAGAGCTGCCGTTAAAGGTGTAACTGCGCGCAGCCGAGGCCAGGTTGTCCTCGATTGTACGGACCGTCACCACAAGCCGTACGGCAACCACCTGCGGCCAAACGGCGGTGGGCGCATCCACAAACTGATTGGCGGCACCGTCCGAATCCACATCGAGACCATAGGTAACCTGCAAATTTTCAATGCCTTCAACCAGTTCCATGGGGTTGTTGCCGCCTGTGGCGCTGTTATTGTCCAGGCGGTAAAGCGCCGGTTGCCCGGCCTCGTTCAGTCTCACGTAATAGGTATAGGATCGGTAGCGCAGGATTTCCGAGTCAATGGGGTACGGATAGCGGCCCAGGGTGTCGCTATCCGTACCTTCCAATGAGTTTTGCGAGCTGTCCGAAGCGGCGCGGAACACGTGCGATGTTGAACAGTCCGAGATGACCAGCGGCGTACCAGCCGTCGTTCCTGCGCCTACCGTGATATCGCAGGAATTGCCGGCGGCAATCATCCCGGTTGGGTTGACGCCCGTCATGGGGCTGGTCGTGCGCCCGCCGCAGGATTCGGCGAACTGAACGGAAAAAGCGTCAGTTCCGCGCACCACGGAAGTAAGCTGGTTACTGGCCAACGTGGATGAGATTGCGGGACTCGGGTTGGTATACGTGCCGGCCGTATTGTTATCTCCCCCCGTGACCGGTGAGGCCACCACGACATTGGTTGGAAGAGCCGGGGCGCTAGTGCCGGTCAGCGGCAGAGAAATCAGCGGGGCTTTGGCGATGACGCGAAGCTTGGTTACGGCCGAGTTGCACCCGACGTAACCCGCCTGGCGCAGATCGCGGGTCATGACGTCCAAAGCGAAGCGGCCATTTTCCTGCAGCCTGGATTGCGCGTCCTGCACGCGGTAGGTCTGTTTGTTGGCGAGATAGATTTGTCCCGCACCGGCGGCCAAAACCAGGCTCAGAACCAGGGCGACCATGATCTCGACCATGGTGATCCCGCGTTGGCATGACTGAGCGGAATTCGTTGGTGTCTTGAGCAGCTTCGTCTTCATGGCCAGAAACTCGTGACGAAGGTCTTGGTCACCGCGGCACCGTTTTCACGGTCCGTCCAGGTGACCTTGATGGCGTAGATGTTGCCGGTGCCGTCGCATGCGGCTGTTGTGGGGGTGGCGTCAACACAGACGACGCCCGTTCCGCCTGGCAGGATGGTGGTGATCGCTTGCCGCCATTCGTAAAAGTCGCGGCTGGCCATGTCTGCCGGCGTGCAATCGGTGCAAGTCGGCGCGCTGGAAGGCATCGAAGGGTTATTGTAATTTGCAGCAAAAACACCGGCCGGATTGGCCCGCATGCGGTCCGCCAAATCGTAAGCGATCTGGGTCGCCTGCGAACGCAAATAGGCGCTGTAGTTGTTGCTAAGCCCTGTCATCTGCAGCGCCGCCATTCCGAGCAGGCCGATGGCCAGCACCAGGACCGAGACCAGCACTTCCAGAAGCGTGAAGCCGCCGTTCAGGCGATTCATGTGGCTACCTCCACGACAGAGATTCATGAACAGGTTAGGGTGTCCCCGCTGCCCGCGGCGCGCAGGCGGCCTGTATTGGAGAGAATGAGTCCCTTGGCTTTTGATAGTCCGCGGTCATCACAAAAGCTCATGGTCCCGGAATATCCGGTAGCGAAGCCATGTCCGTCAAACGTTACACGGTTTCGACTGCCAAAATTGAGGCTGTTGATGCCCGACAGGGGCCCGTGGATTCTCAGAATCTGGTCGCCGCTGTCGACTGTGCCATTCCCATTTGTGTCGGCGAACACAATCCAGCCGCTCAGCCAGGCGACGGTAGAGTCACATCCGGTTCCGGCGGTATTCCGCTTGCACAAAGTTACAGGGGCGCCACGTTTTACCGCTTCGCTTCGCGCCAGGTTGAACTCGGTGACCATGTCGTTCACGGCCGTGGTCAGGCGATTATTCTGGATCAATTCGCGGAAACTGGGCACGCCGACTGTCAACACCGTGGCTGCGACGGCGACGGTGACCATCAACTCGATCAGCGTGAAACCTGTGTCAAATCTTTGGTTTTTCATGAGCCTTATATATAGCAGCGATTCAGTTCTATCCGCACGCTTTTCTGACGAGCGGTAGCAAATCTGCGACGAGCGGTAGTAAGCAACGAAGTCAGACGACCCGGATTGCATCCCGATGGAAGCCAATGGCAATATCGTACATCCAACACGTCAAGGCGGGGCGCAGGGTAGCCTGAACCATGAATACAGATGAAATTTCCAAGCGCCTGAAAATCGGTGGCGCTATCGTCGTGGGATTCCTCGCGGGCAAGTTTGCCGCGAGCTTGGGCGGCGCACATGCGTCAGAGTTCTTCATTGGCGGTTTTGGGCTCGGTGTTATCCTGACCCAGGGAGCCTTCTGGATGTTCGACAAGCTGACGGGCAAGGAACCGCCCTTCTGAGCCAGGCCTCGGACGGCTTGGCGCCGCCTTCCAGTCGCCGTGCCGGCGTTAGACGGCGTAAACGATTTCGGTTAGGATACCGCTCTTGGAGGGCTGGTAGAGTGGTTGAATACACCGGTCTTGAAAACCGGCAGGACTTAACGGTCCTCGTGGGTTCGAATCCCACGCCCTCCGATGAGTTGCTGTTATCTGAGCTTGTTCAGGTGTTGCCGGCCGGCTGCGGTGGCGGCTCTTATTCCGATTGGGCGGCGTTTTAGCGAGCTGCGTCTTATGGTGAATGTTCTACTGGTCGACGATCACGAACTCGTGCGGACGGGGATAGAGCATTTGCTGAGGGAAAGCAACGGGATCGATGTGGTCGGCGTAGCCTGTTCGGGCGAAGAGGCGATCGACCAGGTGGCGAAACTTCAGCCCGATGTGGTCCTGATGGACATCAATATGCCGGGCATCGGTGGTATCGAGGCCAGCAAGAAGATCAGCCGGCGCTTCCCCGATGTGAAGATCATTGCGCTCACCGTCCATGCCGACGGGCCTTTCCCGCAACGGCTGTTGAGTGCTGGAGCGCACGGGTACATTTCCAAGAGTTCGCCAGTCAGCGAACTGGTAAGCGCCATCTGGAGCGTCTATAACGGTAGACGCTATCTAAGTGCAGACGTCGCCAGCGAATTGGCCTTCGCCAACATCCACGGAGTAAACGACTCGCCTTTCAACCAGTTATCGCAACGTGAGCTGCAGGTGGTGACCATGACCTTGCAGGGCAAATCCATCCAGGAAATGTCCAAGCTGCTTGCGATCAGCGTTAAGACGATCAGCACCTATCGTTACAGGGTTTTTGACAAGTTGAGTGTCAAGAACGACGTGGAATTGACCCGTCTCGCGACCAAGTACCGTCTGATTGATGACGCCGCATCGGGCTCATGAGCCCGATGCCTTGCTTTCTGCCTCGGTGGTGGAATTGGTAGACACAAGGGACTTAAAATCCCTCGCCTTTACCGGCGTGCCGGTTCGATTCCGGCCCGAGGTACCATACTAAACAGAGACTTGGGATTGGTCTCCGGATTCTTTGATCGGACCGTGTCCACAAAGTGTCCACATTTACAGCTGAAGGCCTTGCAGGGGATTTAGCCGGGCCGCTTCTTCCAAATGTTCTGGAGCCAGGTGAGCGTAACGCATGGTCATCGTCAGCGTTCCGTGTCCCAGGATCCGCTGCAACGCCAGAATGTTCCCCCCGTTCATCATGAAGTGACTCGCGAAGCTGTGTCGCAGTACGTGTGTCATTTGTCCTTCCGGTAGTCTCAGTCCAGCTCGCTCAACTGCATTCCTGAAAGCGTCATAGCATGGCTTGAACAGTCTGCCGGTTCGGGCGGTATGAATGGTTTCGTAGAGTTCGGCTGTGATGGGTACGGTCCTGATTTTGCCGTTCTTGGTTCCCCAGAAGGTGATGCGATAGCGCTGCACTTGTTCGGAGCGAAGTGACTCCGCTTCGGTCCAGCGTGCGCCAGTGGATAAGCATACGCGGGCGACTTTGGCGGCATCGAGGTTTCTGGATTCGCTGAGGGCCGTGAGTAGCGCGGCGATCTGTTCTCTCGTCAGATAGGTGAGTTCGCGTTCGTCGATCTTGAGTTGGCGGATCCGTGATACCGGATTCCCGCCTTTCCATTCGCCGAGTCGCTCCAGTTCGTTGAATAGGGCTCGCAGGTATGCGAGGTCATGATTGAGCGTGTTGGCGGATGTTCCTGCCTTCAGACGTTCTGCCCGGTAGTGGGTGAAGTCATGGGCGGTGAAGGTGTTGGCTGAGGGGTTGCCCAAGGCCTGGGCGATTCGCAGCAGCTTTCCTCGACGGGCTTTGCCGTCTTTCAGGTGTATGCCGTGCAGGGCGAACCATCGGTCGATTAGTGCTGATAGTCGGCGGCTGTCTTTCTTGGGTGGTTCCCATTCGACGCCCTGGACATGCTTAATGGTTTGGAATGCTTCGAAGCGCATGGCTTCGGCCTTCGTCTTGAAAGTCTTGCGTATGCGCTTTCCATCGCGGCCTGACGGCCGCATGTCGACGCGCCAACCCGATGCAATTTTCTTAATTGCCATTGCCGAGAAAGTAAGTATTTACATGGGGCTGTCACTAGATATTCACAAAACCTGTGGATAACTTGGTGCAAAACTCGTGGTTTTCCCCAGTTAACTACAGATTTTTTCAAGACTGCCGTTAAACTGCGCAATTTTTTGCCAATTATTTACCTTGACAAATCATGCGGTTATGCAAGGTATTGACTTTCTACTGTAGTTTTTGGCCTACACACTTTTTTGTATTTTTGGTTGTGGATAGTTGACTTACGCCGCTTTGCCAATCAGTCGCCTGAGGCACAAGCCTTTCTCAATGTGCTGGCGCAAGTCTGATTCTGTGAGGTTTCGGGATCGGTAGTAGCGGACGATGTCTTCATAGCAGTCCAGGCGCTTAAGCTGCTTCATGACCTGGGGGGCTGTGTGGTGGTGCCTAGCACAGAGCGAGACGAGGTTGCCGACCAGGAACGAGATGTTCTTGCCGATGGCCGAGTCGTCTTGCTTTTTTTTTCTGCGCATATAGACCCCATTGGGTGGTAGGTAGAACTCGGCCTCTTCGAGGAAGAGCTGCCAGGCCGGGTCGATGTAGACGCTGGAGTGGTCGAGGCGGTTGCGGTTGAGGGCATAGCGCCAGATGTCGGTGAGGTGAGCCGTGACCTGGTGGAAGGCTTCGAGGGTTTCCTCCATGCCTTCGCCGATCTCGCGAATGATGCGGTGGTGAAGGCGCATTTCGATGCGCCAGACTGGCTTTTCCGGGTTGTACTGGCCGAAGGTGTAGGCTTCCCAATAGCGCTGGAAGTAGTCGACTTTGTCGCGGGTCTGGATTTCCTTGGTCTTGTCGTAGATGCAGGTTTGCAGGGCGTTGGCTTTGCCGAACATGTAGGTTTCGGCTTGGGTCTTGCCGTATTTGACGGCAATGGTGCTGAGGTCGTCGAATTGGAAGTCGACGATGCCGTCGTAGGAGCGAACGGCCCGGGCATAGGTGGAGAAGCGTTCCTGGAAGTCCTGCGGCGGCTGCCAGTTCTGGACGTCCAGGGCCAGATGGACGGCGACGCCGGCCGCTTGGTAGTCGGTGAGGATGTTGTGGGCTATCAGGTCCAGGGTGTCCTGGATCTGCTGGATTCCCCGACCGGCGATAAAGTGCGGGCTCAGTTCGATTTTGAGGTGGCTGCCGGGCTGGTCTTCTTTGCTGTAGTAGCTGGCGATGAGGATGATGACGCCGAGGTCGTTGTTTTGCAGTTTGTAGCGGTAGCCGGAGATCTTGGCCATCTTGCCACTGTGCCAGATTTCGCCAAATCCGCTTTGGAAGCGGAACAGGCCGTCTTCCAGGGAGTTCTGGAGTTGTTCCAGGAGGTCGGGCTTGAGGCTGCCGTTGTAGAGTTGCTTGACGGTGTCGACGGAGCTGCCGCAGACAAGGATCTTGGTGAGGTCTTTGATGCCGGCCCGTGATTCGAAGATCCGGCCTTTGGGGTCACCTTTCAGGTCTTGTTCCAGGGAAAGTGGGGAATGTCGGTTCCAGAGTTTGCCTTTGGCCATGGTCGTTGCTCCTAGGGTTTAACGTTCAAGTTTTGGGTTCGGGCCGCTGTGCGGCTTTATAGCGGTTGAATTGCGGTTGGGGCGTTTTTCATCATTAACGTGTTACAAGCACGTTGGCTTGGGCGCCCTTCCTCGCGGCTTCCCTCCCTGTTCTCCTTTTGCGGCCTGCGAAAGGGGTGCGCGGGGGGCCTGGCTCCGCTGCTCCTCGTACCTCGTCACAGCGCCGCCAGGCCCCCGCGCTTGCTTTCTTTCGGTTTGCCGCAGCCGACGATGCGGCCCGGTGCGCCGTTGTAGTTGAGGCGCAGGGTGCAGTTGCCTTTGTAGTGGACGGTGTAGCCCATGTCCTTGAGGTCGGAATCCCACAGGTCCCAGGTGGCGGTGTCGCTTTCGGCGTGGATCAGGTAGCGCTGGGCGCCCTGGTTGCCGAAACGTCCGCGCAGGACGAGCTGAAAGCCGGCTAGTGGGTCAGGTGAGCCAGTATTCGTCCCACCAGCCACAGCAGTGCCAGGAACAGGAGAAGGCGCAGGACCAGGGCGCGCAGGATCCACAGGAGGAGGGTTGCCAGTGGCCGCAGGGCCATGGTCGCGGTCGAGGATACGAGGGCGGCCGTTATAGAGTACAAAGCCAACAACCAGGGTGAGAATTCCCAGTAGCAGTAGTACACGAGGATTCGCCAGGAGCGAGACGCCTGCAATCGTGTCTGTGTGAGTGCCTGTCGCTGTGCTGTCATACAGTCTCCAAACCACCGGCTTGATTTTGCGCATGCGCAGGTTAATGAAGTCGGACGCGGATTTGCCGCCGTCCTCAGCCATGTGGAAGCCTTCGAGGTAGCGGCCCTTGATGCCCACCATGGCTTGGTTCTTGTGCTTGAAGGCGCCTTCAGCACAACCCCGTATGTCCTTGCGTATCTTGTCAATATTCGGCGTAGTAAGGACGAGATCCCAGCCGTAATGGCGGTGCATTTCAAAGGCGGTGTTCCAGTCGTAGGGTCGATTGTCGGCGGTGGCGGCTTCTAGTCCACCGGGATAGTCGAGTTGTTTGAGGTCGGCGTCTTTCCAGCTCTGAGGCCAGATCATTTGCGCTTCATCGAGGATCATGAAGGCGCCATGGGGCAGCCAATGCCACCAGCGGGCGAGCTTGGCGCGGTTGTCGGCGGCCTGGGGGTGTTCGGTGGTGGGCAAGTGGATGAGTTCGAAGCTGTCGGGGATGTCGCCGAGGGCATCGCGGATGCGTTCGATGTTATCGAGGCCCCGGATGTTGGTGACGACTACGCGCCCGGCCTGGGCAGCGGGAATGAAGTCGTCCATGACGGCGCCGGAGGTCTTGTAGGAGCCCGGGGGGCCCCAGTGGATCTTGATGCTCATAGAAAGGGGATGAAGCGCATGACGTACTTGGTGACCAGGGCAGTCAGGACGAGGGTGAGGGCCTGGGGGAATTGGAAGTAGCTGAGGAGGCCGGTGACGTCGGAGGGCATGGCGGCAAAGGCGCTGTTGAGCTGGCCGACGAGGTTGAGGTCGAGGATGATCTGCTTGGCGATGTCCCAGGCGAAGCCTAATGCCCAGATGGAGAACTTGAGGCCTTCGAGGGTGATGTATTCGATGAGCTTGGCGAAGGCCCAGACGGCGAAGTCGTAGATGCCTTGGGTGATGAAGTCCCAGACGCCTTGGAAGAAGGCGACGATGGAGGCGAGGATGCGGCTGAGGATCGCGCTCATCGCAGGATCACCGCGAGGGAGACGACGGAGGCGATAAACAGGACGACGCTGCCAATGAAGGCGACGTTGCCGAGGAAGCGGGCCGGGCAGAGGTCGACGAGGGTGCCGAGGATCTCGAATTGCCAGCCACTGGAGCAGACGAAGCTGCCGGAGCCGTTGAAGGCGAAGAGGCTGTAGGCTTCGCCTTTGATCTGGTCGAATTTGTCTTTGAGGGCCTGTTTCTGTTCGTCGATCTTTTGTTGCATGCCGTCGGGGGCTGGGGTGGAGGCCGGGGTGCGCTGGAACGCGGCGGTGCCTCCGGTGTCTTTCTGGAGTTCGTCCTTGATCTGGCCAAGCTCGCCTTTGATGCCTTGGGCGGTGCCTTCGGTGGCAAGACCATCAGTGGAGCCGGTGCCGTCGCCCGCGGATGAGCCGGTCCCTTTGACGCTGCCTTGGCTGTTGCCGGTGACCTGGGTGACGCCGTTGCCGGAGCCGGGGGCGCTAAGGTCGGTGGTGCCGACGGTGGAGGTGGCGCCGTCTGAGTTGGGAACGGTGCCTTTGACCTTGGCGGTACCATCGCCGGCGAGGCTGACGGTGTACTTTTCGCCGGTGGGTCCGGTGCCGGAGACGCTTGTGCCGTCGGCGGATCGGGTAAATGGGGCGGGAACCGACGAGGCGCCGCCGATGCAATCGGGATCTCTTGGGTTGTCGCTGAAGGCGTTACCGGAGCGGATCGGGGTACATTTGCCGTCGCTCGGCCACTTAGCCGCTGGCGGGTCGCTCAGAGAGCAAGAAGAACCACTATATCCGGGAGGACATGAGGTCCCGCTAGGATTGTTTTGATAATACGAATTATAAGAACCTGCGTAGCAGTGGAAATAGACAGTCCCATTTGCGCCTACGCTGTCTATGACACCGCCCTCCCAACATGAAGGGCCTGAACAGTAACCAGAGCCAGCAACGGGACACCATCGCGTAAGAGCGTCCGCCGCTGAAAGCCCAGCAGTTCCCAAGGCGGTGTACGTTGGAGTGCCCGAGGTGTTCGTTGGGGGCGTGTTAGGTCCTGGCCACGCAGAAGGCTTGGCCGGATAGGCGTTATCACCAGACCCGACCGGAAGCTGTGAGCAGGCGCCGTCGTTGCAGAGTTCGAGCGATTTGACTTGGCTTCCAATGGGGGCTTTGCCGGGGCCGCCGTTGGTGAGGCCACCATCGGGGCCAGGGGGCAGCGGGTCGCATTGGTTGGGCTCGCCGGGTGCACGGGAACAGGTGATGTCGATGACGAGCATGGCCCAGGCGGGCTGGACCGGAAGGCCTGCGCTCAGGATGAGCAGGAGCAGCAGGAGCGGGTTCGTGTGCCGGGTCTGCCGGTAGATCTGTGCGACCAGGCTGCCGAGGGGATACGGTAGGCAGTGGCGCAGCCGATAGAGCAGGCGTGTCAGTTGATAGAGCGGCCCGACCAAGACGGGCCGCTGCGGTTGGTTGGGGTGAACAAGGGCGAGGGGGTCCCCGCCCTTGCTGTTCCATCGGTGTATAGCGCGCATATAGCACCTTTGGTTAGATCGAGGTCGTTCGGACGCCGCCCACGAAGCACAGCGCCCAGACGAGGCCTATCGCGATGGAGGCTGCAATCATCATGGGGGTGCTCCTGGTTTAGAGCTTCTTGACGATGCCGATGACCAGGCCCACAACGACCAGGGCCGCGACGGCGCCGATGACGTAGCCGCCAACGGTTTCTCCGGTGGTCGTGGCGCTGGTGATGGCGGTCTGCACGCCGGTGGTGTCCAGGGCGGCATAGACCGGGGTGAGGGCGGAGGCAGCCAGGGCGGATGCGCCGGCGCCGAACTTGATGGCTTTGTTGCGGTACTTCATTACTTGAGTCTCCTCAGTACGTTGATGATGAGGCCGACACCTGCGCCGGCCGCGAATATTGAGAGGCCGCCAAAAAACATCCATTCGACGGTCTCCCAATCTATCCCCCCGTTTTCCAGCAGAACGGTCAGTTGCGGTTGCTGGCTGGCGTCGAGGAGGAAGCCATTGACGGTGCTCCAGGTCCCTCCGGTGCACACGAGTTCTCCGGCCGGGCCGTTGGCGACGGTGCCGGTGGAGCAGATGGGTACGTTGACGAGCTGGCCGATCATCCCTGGGTGCCGGTTTTGGCCGGGGCGCTGGTCGGGGTCGGGCTGGCCGCAGCGGGGCCAGGTTTGGATTCGGTTGTCTTGGGGTCCGTGCCGCCGAGCTGGAACAGCTGGTGCAGCCGGAACTTGTCGAGGCGGTTGTCGCCCTGGATGCCGGTGACGCGGAATTGGGCTTTGTCTTGGGCGCCACGGCGCAGATCCAGATCGATGAGGTATTCGCCGGGCATGGGTTTGTCCTGGAGCAGGGCGAAGACTTCGTAGTTCATGCGGAACTTGATGACTTCGAAGCCGATCTGGTTGGGGTTGCGGCCTGAGGTCTGTTGGGCGACATAGAGGCGTCCACCTTTGTTGCCTTCCATGTCGTAGCGGGTGGCGCTGAGGACGAGGCCTAAGCTGGAACCGGTGATGGGTTGGCCGAGTGCGCTTGGATCGCTGTTGGCCGGGGCCTTGAGGGGACTGGCCGGGTCGACGCCAAACAGCTGGTAGAGGCGCTCGGCTTGCAGGGGGCCGGTGTTGCGGACGGAGACGGCGGTTTCGTTGTCACTGTCCTGGCCGCCGCGTTCAATGTCGATGAGGATCTCGTAGTCGCCGGGCAGTTGCTTTTCCTTGAGTTGGTCGAAGAGCTCGAAGGGCATCTTGAGCTTTTTGACTTCCAGGCCGATGTGGTTGTCGGCGCGGTCCTGGCTTTGTTGCAGCAGGTAGAGGCTGCCGCCTTTGGCGCCGTCGACGGAGTAGCGGTTGGCGCCGAGGAGTAGGCCGTTGATGACGATTTGCATGGTGGTGGTCCTGTGTATTGCGCTGTTCGAATCGCTTTGTCTGCCGGTCAGCGCGTATCGCGGCAGCGCGAGATAGTGGAGAAATGAGTAAGTAATTGCGCGGAGTGATGGTCGGGGTCGATCTTGATAGGATTCGCTCCGTCCGCTCTTCCTCCCCGTAGAGCGGGCAGTGGGTTCTGAAAAGCCTTCCCGGGTTTCGTCGGGCCTACAGATAGCGCATCTAGCCTAAGGGTGTCCCTCGATCGCATACGTGTATCAGGGGATGGGTGACGTCCCGATCGAACTGTCCTCGTTGGGACGTTGCCCCCTTTTTTTCCCTCTCTGAATTCCCTTTCCAGCCTCTGTAGTGCGGCCCTGTCCACAGGGCACACAGCCGCCTGCGCTTCGCTCCGGCCCCGGCGCTCGGGGGCATTGCTGGCGCAGCCCCCGCGCCGGGCTGCGGGCTGTGCACTTGTGGACAGGCCCCAGGCTTCTTGCTCAGTCATGTTCGGGCTCCGGTAGGTGCGCCCAGCGCTGGACCTTTGCGGGCATGCCATCGACGTAGTACCAGTCTTCGCCGTCGTGGTAGCCGAGCCAGGTGGGTTCGTCTGCGTCGGGGTGGTGGACGAGGACGGTGGTGTCGCTGTCGGGCTGTTCGGCTACTGCCTTTTTCCAGTGGATCGTGGAGTTGCTCATGCGGGGAGCTCCTGGCGGCTTGCGGCTGGACGTATGGCGGCTTGGCCGTTTTCGGTTTGGCAGATGGAATAGATGGGCTGGATGACTTGGCGCTCGGCGCCATTCCACCAGACGTTTTGCGGGCGGTAGATCTGGCAGGTGGCGCCGGCGCGGTTGCCGCGCGGGTCGTAGTGATGGCAGGTTTCGCAGGTGTTCATGCGGCTTCCTCGATGGGTTCAGAGGTGAGGGCGTCGACCTTGACGAGGGCGCGGTCGATGATCTGGATGCGGTTTTCGTAGTAGGCGCGGACTTTGTCTTCGAGGCAGCCGGAGGCGATGAGGTCGTTGCAGATGGCCCGTTCATGGGCGAGGCCTGCCTTGATGACGAAGTACTCGGCTTTGTTGAGCAGTGGGGTGTTCATTTCAGGAGCTCTTCGCAGAAGCGCTCGAAGCTGAGCAGGCGGATCTCGCTCGTGTCGGGCCAGCGGATGAGGTAGGCGACCTGGCACTTTTCTAGGACGTGGACTTCGCGGCCGCTGCGGGTGTGGGTGACGCGGAGCGGCATCTTGGGCTTGACCAGCCGTAGGTGCGGTATGGCGTTCATGGTTCAGGCGGCCTGGCTTCCGGAGTTGAGGCGGTTCATAGGTAGGTCTCCTCTTCGAGGGCCTGCTTCCAGAGTTGGGCCACGTTGATGAGGCGGTGCTTGCCGAAGATGCGGGAAGGGAGGTAGCCGCGTTCGACCTGGGCATCGACGATGCCGGGCGCCAGGCCGGTGAGTTCGGCGTAGCGCTGGCGGGTCATATACGGGACAAGCAGTTGCAGGGGTGGAACGGCCGGGACAAGTGCTTGACTGGATATTGGTTCTTCCATACGCTCGCCTTGAAGTGTCGCTATGGGGCTGCATTGGGCAGCACTAAAATAAAAGTAACTTAGTTATTTTTACTTGGTAAAAATGATAGCGTAGCTTTAGTCTTTGTCAAGTAAAAATGAATAGGTTTTTTGGACTTAATGAAGCTGAAAGAACGCTTTCTTGCGGTGTTTCAAGCGTCTCAACTGTCTTACCGAGACCTTGAGTTAAGAACCGGGATTGATCGCTACCGGTGGCAGAACCTTATTAACAAAGAAAATCAAAAGGTTACAGAAGAGCATCTGGAGGCAATCGCAACTGTCTGGCCCGAATACAAGTACTGGATAGTTTTCGGAGAAACGTGCCCTGAAATGGGGCAGGTAAGCCCAGAGCTTGAGGAAGTCAGGAAAAAACTAGGTTAGGGTGGCGGATCGCCAACAGATGGGGTCGGGGGTGGGAAAAAATGGAGCATCACAACAGACGCCAGGCAGCTGTTCTGCACGCAATGTTCATCGCCTACGATGAATCCACGCGACAACGTTAAGCCTCACCATCAAAGGGAGTCACGATGGCAAAGTTTCTCAACACAAGCGCGACAAACTACTTTCTTGAAGAGCTCATAAAGGGCGCCAAAGATCGACTTTTCCTCATCAGTCCATTCCTTCGCCTTAATGAAAGGATCAAGGAACTTCTTGAAGACAAGAATCGCCTTAAGATCGACGTTCGCGTAGTCTACGGGAAGAGCGAACTGCAGCCGGAAGAAATCAAATGGCTGAAGGAGCTTACGTATCTTCGAACCAGCTTTTGCAAAAACCTACACGCAAAGTGCTATCTCAACGAGGAGATATGCATAATCACAAGTCTGAATCTTTACGAGTTCAGCCAAGTGAATAACAACGAAATGGGCGTTCTCATACGCCGATCTGAAGACCAAGAGTTATACAAGGATGCATACGAAGAAGCGCAGCGGATCATCCGTATTAGCGATGAGATACGCATATCAGTGGAAACGGTAGAAAAGGACGCAGAAACAAACGTTGAAACTGATGATTCAGCGCACGATAAACTAACCACTTCCAAACTGGCTCAGAAAATTGGAGTGAAAACAAGTGAGCTAATGGAAAGGCTGGTAACGTCAGGATATCTCGAAATACGGGACGGAAAAAACTACATCACCGCAAAGGGAAAAGAAGCTGGAGGAGAGTTCCGAATGAGTCCGAAGTATGGGCCTTATTTTCTGTGGCCTGAGACTCTTTCTCTGTGAAATGACAAGTTTAATAATTGACTTGTCGTTGCTATATAGAGTTTTTTCTGAATGAAACCAAGAAACAGAAAAATTAGGGCTGGCTGGATTGCCTATATCAGAGTTCCGGGACTAAATAATAAAGACGTAGATGAACCGCAGCTACGGGTTCCTATTGAGAAGAGTGATTTAAGTATAAAGTACGTCGCGGTTAGGGTGGCATCAGATATACCAATACCGTTAAGCCCGAGCTTGCTTTTTTATACGGTTGAAGGAGGTAAAGGTCTTCCGCCAACAAAAGTTCATAAACTTCATCCAGATGAGCCAGAGGGGGCATGGATAGAAGTGATTGTGGTTAAGTATTTCGATATAGATAAAGAACTGCTTGAGCGGTTTGGTAGAAGTAAGGGCCAAGATTATGCCGAGATTGATAAACTCTTGGGTGAGAAAATAGACAGTGAGCTAAGTGATGTCGGAATGCTAATTGGTGGGCAGATCGCTGTCTCCTTCGATGAGAACTTCCCTGATCTTCGTGGTGTTGCGCATTCTTATTGGTGGAGTGAAAGTGAGCCGCCTAGAATAGTATATGGGATTCAAGTACATAGATATGTTGTACCTTTTGTGTATTATGATAGAAGCCTGGGTCTTGAGTTGCTACGACGTATTGCGCCAACTGGACTGGATCACACTAATCATACCAAGAAACAAAGAATGCAATTAGGGTTGGCGGCATATTGGTTATTGACTATGCCAAGCCTTCCGGCTAAATCAAGTCAGCGTTTCATTCACTATTTTTTGGCGTTAGAGTCGCTTTCAAATTTGTTCGATAAATGTAGCAGTAAAAAGAGCAAGGCTGTTGATAAGATAGAAAAGGCAGTATTAAGTTGCTACAAAGAGGAAGAGGAAATTATAGAGGCCTGGAAGGCGCTCAAAGAAAAAGCGCTGAACCTAACTCTAACTGAAAGGTTCGAAAAACTCGTGCTAAAATACGAAAAGGTAACAGTTAGTGACGACATGAATACATTTCGGGAGCTGAATAAAATTAGAAATAACCTAATGCATTCTAGAATTGCTAAGATCCCAGTGCGTCATAAGGGGTTTGCTGTAGAGGAAAAGGCCAGGTATCTGGTTGTAAAGTACATGCGTCTTATATATGGCGACATGCATAATAAAGTATATGGACTAACGACGGGTGGATTAAGCTAGGGAATAAGAGTCTGGTTTGGACGTTTTTCGTTCTGTTTCTGAGAATTTTAGCCATTTTAGGTCACCTACGCCCGCAGCCCGGCGCGGACTATGTCCACAAATTGTC
The DNA here is from genome assembly GCF_000934725.1 of Methyloterricola oryzae. Taxonomy (NCBI): domain Bacteria; kingdom Pseudomonadati; phylum Pseudomonadota; class Gammaproteobacteria; order Methylococcales; family Methylococcaceae; genus Methyloterricola; species Methyloterricola oryzae. The sequence goes on along the minus strand of NZ_JYNS01000001.1, from coordinate 614,753 downwards.
CACTTCCATAGCGGGCGGTTGCACCCGAAAAGCCAAAGTTCATCGCCTAACGCCTTGAGTTTCTCGGCTATTGCGGTTTATAGCGGCGGATTTTAAGGGTCTTAAAATCCCTCGCATTTACCGGCGTGCCGGTTCGATTCCGGCCCGAGATATCATAAAAAAACAATAGTCTGCAGAAATGCGGGCCTTTTTGAGTCGGACTCCGGCCAGTGGGGGCCCGTCCTTCGTGCCGATCTGGCGGTATCACATAGCCGCTGCGCGCTATGGTAGCGATCATGCTGCGATGCAAACACGCAATCCGCTGGGGGCCTTGTGGTCGAGGTTCGCTCGATGCCAGAACATGGTGCTGCAACTAGCGCTTTCTGGGGAACGGGCCGGAGGTCCCCTCGGTGCGTCGCAGGCGTTCGTCTTCCAACTGCCGTTCTATTTCATCCCTGTCCATGCCCAGCATGGCCAGGGCTTCTGCCGCCATGAGGAGGCTGGCCTCGAACATTTCCGGCACGACCTGACTGGCTCCCGCATTCACAAGGGCGATGCAGTCGCCGTGATCGCGGGTGCGGACAATGATCGGCAGGCTATAGCCCAGGGCGCGAATCTGCCCGATGACCCGTTGCGCCTCTTTCAAGGACTTGAACGTCAGTATGGCCAGGCGCGCGCAGTCAATGTGGCAGCGCCGCAACATATCGATGCGCCCGCATGAGCCATAGATCACCGCGTCACCCATGGCGCGGCCGAGTTTCACCTGTTCGGCGTCGATCTCCAGGGCAATGAAGGGAATGCCGTTGCTGTTGAGGAATTTTGCGACCATCTGGCCGACCCGTCCGTAGCCCGCGAGGATAACGTGGTCCTTCAAGTCCGCCCGGTTTTGCTCCGAGGCGTCTATCTTCAGCGATGCCTTGCTGCCGGCGAGGCGCGCCAGAATGTCCGTGATCTGGCGGCTGTTGCGTATGAGGAAAGGGCTGAGGGCCATGCTGGCGATTGCTACCAGGAGTACGCGCGCGCTGATGCCAGGGGTAAGGAGTCCCGCCTCGGTGGCCAATGCGATCAAGGCGAAGCCGAATTCGCCTGCCTGCGCCAGGGCGAGCCCGGTTTGGGCCGCCGAGCCGAATGGTTCGCCGATCAGCAGGGCCGACAGGGTGGTCAAGAGTGTCTTGCAGAGCACCAGCAGAAGCGTGCAGGCCAGGAGCGAAGGCCATTCGCCAAGGTGTGTCGCAAAGTCCAGCTTCATGCCGATGCCGACGAAAAACAGCCCCATCAGGAGGTCACGGAATGGGCGAATATCCAGTTCGACCTGGTGGCGGAATTCGCTTTCTCCGAGCATCACTCCAACGCTGAATGCGCCGAACGCCATGGACAGCCCCACGGCATGGGTAAGAAAGCCCGTCAGCAGCACGATCACCAGGGTGGTCAGGACAAAAACCTCCTGGGATCCCGTTTTCGCCACCTCTCGGTATACCCGAGGCAGGGCCCAGTAGGCGACGCTTTGCAAGATCGCCACGAGGAGCAGGGCGCGGCCCAAGGCGAAAGCGACCAATCCGAAATCCGGGAATGCCTCTGTTCCGCCCAGCACTGGCAGCAAAATCAGCAAGAGCACCGCGGCGATATCCTGAAAGAGCAGCACACCCACAGCCAAGCGGGCATGGTGTTGCTGCTGCAAGTTGAGTGCGTGGAATTCCCCGGCAACGATGGCTGTGGACGACATGGCGAGCGCAGCCCCGATAACCAGCGCCACTAGTGCCGGGTAATCCTGGGACGACATTATCCCGCTCAGCGCGGCCGTGGTGAGGAGGATCTGCAGGGAGCCCAGACCCAACACAGGCCGCTTGAGCTGAAGGAGCCGGGGCAGTGAAAACTCCAGTCCGAGTTCGAAAAGCAGGAAGCTTACGCCCAGGTCGGAAATGAAGTGGATGTTGTCGCTGTCCCTGACCCAGTCGAGCCCATGGGGTCCGATGATGGCCCCGGACAGGAGGAAGGCCAGAAGGTCCGGTACCCGAAGCCGCCGGCAAGCGAGGATGCTGATCAGAGAGGCGGTCAGGATCACCAGCAGTTCAACGAAGAAGGCGGGCTGTTTCCACTCGACCATGGGACGCTTTGCTCCGGACCGTTTGGGACCTCCCTCGTAGTTAGCCGCCGATTTCCACGTAAACAAGGGAACACGCCATTCGGTGGCTAGAGTCCCCGATGTTGATGAAAATCCTTCGGATCGCACTAAGGCGTTTCTGGTGACCTCCCTCTATGGCCAATCATATCTTCATTTGGGTGCGGAGCGTCAAACGGACAGAGCCGCCAGATCAGGCCGAGAGGCCGGCCAGTCCGAATGCCGGCTCCGTCAGCGCCCCGGCCTCAAGCGTCCTCCGTTGCTTGTCCTGAACGCCGCGACTCGCGGATGACTGGCGACGCGAAGCTTCAACCCAAGCCATCCAGGTGTTGTGCATAAGCATGGCAACAGTCACCGCGCCGACGCCACCGGGCACCGGTGTGATGAAGGAGGCGCGTTCGGCGGCCGTTTCGAACTCAACGTCACCCACCAGGGCGCCATCGACCCGATTGATGCCGATGTCGATGACGACGGCGCCGCGTTTGATCCAGGCGCCTTTGATCTGGCGCGCCGATCCGATGGCTGATACTACCAGGTCGGCATGCTTCAAAGCGGCAGGCAGGTCGCTGTGGCGGTGGCAGACAGTTACCGTTGCGTGTGCTGCAAGCAGAAGCATTGCCAGGGGTTTCCCGACACAGGTGCTGCGGCCGATGATGACGGCGCGCTTTCCGGCGGGGTCGAAATCGATCTCCTCCAGCAGGCGCATCACGGCGAGTGGGGTGCAGGGCCGAACTCCAGGCTGCCTCTGGATGAGCAGGCCGGCATTCAGGGGATGCAGCCCGTCTACGTCCTTGGATGGCTCGATGGCGCCGATCACGGCCATCGGGCTCAAGTGCGCCGGCAGGGGCAAATGCGGCAGTATGCCGTGCACCTTGGGGTCGCGATTGAGCTGATGTATCAAGTCGATCACTTCATCTTGGGGTGCCGATTCCGCCAGCAGGTGCTCCCGATAATCAAAGCGCAGGGTCTGGGCGGCCAGCTTTTTCCTGCGGATATAGACACTGGATGCGGCGTCGTAGCCTACCCGGATCACTGCAAGCCCCGGCACGCCGCCCGAGACGGTCTGGTGTCGCGCCAGATCCTGCTGGATTTCCTGCATTAGCTTTGAGTGAAGTCCGTTGCCGTCGATCAAGTGTGCGCTCATGGTGGTGCCTCCTGAGGCGGGCCTGCCGGACAGGTGCGGCATGAGTTTCCCGTTGGGCTGAATGCTCCCGCTGCCGAGGCCATTGCGCAATGACAATCTGCCCTCGTTTTCCGCCTTTCGAAACGTACGGACGGACAAGGCGCGTGGACGTCCATATGCTGCCAAGCCGTGCCGCCGGGCGTGTTAGACTTGAACGGTCGGCGCGATCAGGGCTTTCAGGTGCACGAAAGTCGCTGCTTCCGGCCGCCAATTGATTTTTTGGCGCTTGTGGGTGATTTTTTCGTTCTCTACACGGAACCGACTGCATGTCTCTGCCACCCAGGGTTTTCGTGGCGCAAATTCAGGCCGCGCATCCCTTATGACACTTCAAGTCCTCCGAGACGAAGCCTGGTTGCACTGCGTCAATGCTTGTAGTCGCGGCCCCGCCAGTATTCGAAAAAAACGCATTGTTGGGCTGGAACCGGAGGGCGGCTGGTTAGCAGCCCCGTGCGCGTCGAGTATCGAATGTCTCCGTTGAAGTTTTTGCCTGGAATCATCGTCGGGCAGGCCGCCACCGCGGCCCTGGTGGTGGCGGCCATGAATTCCGCGGAGGACGATCATCAGGCCGTGCTTCTGGCCATTGCGCTGATCATCGCTCTGATGCTGGCGCTGTGGTTCGCGGCCCTGGGTGAGCACATCCGGAAAGACGCCCTGCTGGCGGCCAAGGACGAATTTGCCCGCGAGCGGGAGCGCATCATCGTCAGCGCGGAAGTGGACAAGCGCAGCATGCTCGAGCAAACCCATCAGCGCATCGTGGCGGAAACCCGCCGTGCCCATTCCCGCGCCAATCTGAAAGTGGGGCTGGCCCTGGCGGGACTGGCCGGAATTGGCGCCTTGCTGCTCGCCATCGAACTAGTCTCGTTCGGATTGATGACGCTGTCAGCCACCGGTGGCCTGCTGGCGGGGTATGTCATCCGCGCCCGGCAAGACGGCGTGCGCAGGCGGCTGGAGCTGCGTGAGATGAAGCCCGGCGTGATGCTTGAACACAAGGGCAAGGCCGGCGACAAGGCCTTGCCCTCGAAAGGTTCAAAGTAGGTGGGGCGTCGAAACGCCCTCGCAGGGTTGGCTTACCTGTCCGAGAGGACCGGGCGGTATCAGCCCTGAGCCTGCGATTGCGTGGTTTCGGCGCTTTCCGCCCCGAAATAGGTCTTGGCCAGGGCATCGTGAATCTCGCCTAGCTTGATCTGCAATTCGTCTATGAACAGCATCAGTTCTTCCTGGCTCAATTCCTCAGGCTTGGCTTCATCGATCTGGCGCTTCAGCGGCAGCAGGGCGTCCAGGATAGCCGCGCTGCGGGGCAGGCGAGAGAGGCAATTGCGCACGGTGCACAGGCAGTAGTAGAACGCTCTGGGAAACTCGGAGTCCTGAAGCAGGAACTTGAGGACCGCTTCGCGTCGAACCGCCGCCTGCATATGGCGGCGGTACATCTGATAGGCGGTGAGAGACTTCAGCACGCTCATCCACAGGATGTTTTCGAAGGGCTTGAGCACGTCCGACGGGTCCTGGGACAGGCTGGACGAGCGCACGTCGATGATGCGGGTGGTCATGTCCGCCCGCTCCAGATGGCAGCCGATGGTCATGAACTCGAAGCCGTCATCGTGGCTCATGCCGCCGGCTAGGACACCGGAGATCATCTGGATGCTCAGGACCACTTCATTGAGAAACGCATAGCGCCACTTGGGCGACAGACCGCCACTCAGGTGCGAGCGCGCCTTGAGGTTGAGGTCGTTGATCTGTTCCCAGGCTTCGCGCGGGATGATGTCGCGGACCGTGCGCGCATTCTCGCGGGCGGCGCGGATGGAGGACAGGATGGATCCGGGGTTTTCCTCATCCGCCAGCATGAATTTGACCACATGTCCTTCGGCGGCATCCGGGTATTTCTTGTAGAACAGCTCGTCGCTGCCGGTAATGGCGATCAGCGAGGCCCAGCCAGGCCGGACGTGCTTGGGCAGGTCGAGAATCAGGCTGCCGTTCACGCTCACCAGGCGCGCCGTGCTCTCGGCGCGCTCCAGGTAGCGCGCCATCCAGTACAGGTGTTCCGCGACGCGGGACAGCATGGCCATCAGGCAGCCTCCCAGTCCACGATCCAGGTATCCTTGCTGCCGCCGCCCTGGGATGAGTTGACCACGGTCGACCCCTTCTTCAGGGCCACTCGCGTCAGGCCGCCATTGGTCACATAAATGTCCTGCCCCGACAGGATAAAGGGGCGCAAATCCAGGTGGCGTGGTTCAACCAAGTGGTCGATCAGGGTAGGGGCGGTAGACAGGGAGAGCAGGGGCTGTGCCATATAGTTTCTGGGGTCGTTGCGGATCAGGCGAGCGAACTGTTCGCGCTGTTCGGTGCTGGCGGCGGGTCCGATGAGCATGCCATAACCGCCGGATTCGTTGGCCGGTTTCACCACGAGTTTGTCCAGATTGGCCAGAACATACTCGCACTCCTCGGGAATGACGCAGCGGTAGGACGGTACATTCGGCAGAATCGCGTCCTCGCCCAGGTAGTACCGGATGATATCGGGAACGTAGGTGTAGACCACCTTGTCGTCGGCAACGCCCGCGCCCGGTGCGTTCGCCAGGGCCACATTGCCTTTCTTCCAGGCGCGCATCAGGCCTGGCACGCCCAGGGTGGAGTCCGGGTGGAAGGCTTCGGGGTCGAGGAACAGGTCGTCGATGCGCCGGTAGATCACATCCACTTTGGTCAGGCCCTCGATGGTGCGCATGTAGACGCAGTCGTCGTCGCCGACCACCAGGTCGCGTCCTTCCACCAGTTCCGCGCCCATCTGCTGGGCCAGGTAGCAGTGCTCGAAATAGGCGGAATTGTAGATGCCCGGTGTGAGCACCACCACGTTGGGACGCAGTTTTTCCGGCGCCAGGGATGCCAGGCACTGATAGAGCTGGGACGGGTAATCGTCCACCGGCACGATGGCGTAGTCGTCGAACAATTCCGGCAGCACGCGCTTCATCACCATGCGGTTTTCCAGCATGTACGAGACGCCAGAGGGCACCCTAAGGTTGTCTTCGAGCACGTAAACCGTGCCGTCACGATCTCGCACCAGATCGGAGCCGCAAATATGTGCCCAGACGCCGCGCGGCGGGCTGATGCCGACGCATTCGGGGCGGAAGTTCTGCGAATCGGCGAGCAACTCGGCGGGAAATACGCCGTCCTTGACGATCTTCTGGTCGTGGTAGATGTCGTCGATGAACAGGTTGAGGGCCCGGACCCGCTGCTTGAGGCCCGCTTCGATACGCTGCCATTCGCGCAGGGTGATGATGCGCGGGATGATGTCAAAGGGCCAGGCGCGGTCGATGGAGCCTTCGGCTTCCGAGTAAACGGTGAACGTGATGCCCATGCTGAGGATGGCGGCGTCCGCCGCCGCCTTGCGTTCCTGCAGTTCAGCTTCCGTCAGTCCGTCCAGGTGGCGCAGCAGATGATTGGCGCCGGGCCGGGGATCGCCGGCAAAGGTTATCAGCTCGTCGTAGAAGCCGTTGACGGGGTAGTCTTTCCAAGTGATGGTCATTGTGTGGCCTCGGCTCACAGAGGTTCTTCCCTCAGGGTTATAGCATGGGTTCTTCAATACCTAAGGCAAGAGCCGCGCCAAACCCCGCACGGCTTGCCGTATTCCCGTTTCAGCACGGGCAGCCGTGGCGAAAATCAACGGAGTGCCAAGGCGACAGGCGCGGCAGGCATTGGGTTCGACAGGTCGATTACGGTGCCTACGGACTGAGTTAAGGGCGCTGATGGCAGCTTTTGAGGCCGCGCCGGCATTGGCTTGGCACGAAGGCTGCCAACATCTGGTGCGGACGCGTCCATGATGGTGCGCCGGGTCCGGGCTTGATAAATCCGGACTCAGGGGTGAATATGCGGCCTTTGAGTTCAATTCCCCGAAAGGTTGGGGCGACATGACATATTGCCTGGCGATCAAAGTAAACGATGGGCTGGTACTGGCCTCTGATTCACGCACCCATGCTGGCGTCGATTATGCGAGCGTCTACAGCAAGATGCACCGTTTTGAACTGCACAACGACCGTTACATGGTGCTGCTCTCCGCCGGCAGCCTGGCCACGACCCAGGCTGTGGTGAATTTCATCCGCCGTGACCTGACCAACCCGGGCGCATTGAGCAGCCTCAATACCGCGGCCTACCTGTTCGACGCTGCTGCCTACGTGGGCGAGATCAGCGTACGGGTTCAGGAGCAACATTGGTCGGCCATGCAGCGCGCGGGCTTCGTCTCGGATGCGACCTTCATCCTGGGCGGACAGATTCAGGGGCAGCCCCATGAGATCTACCTGATCTACCCCCAGGGCAATTACATCACCGCCTCCCCGGATACCCCTTATCTTCAGATTGGCGAGACCAAGTACGGCAAGCCCATTCTGGACCGTATGGCGTGCCCGGGCACGACCCTCGAGGATGCCGCCCGCTGCGCCCTGGTGTCGCTGGATTCCACCATGCGCAGCAATATTTCGGTAGGCCCGCCCCTGGAGGTGAGTATTTACCGGCGGGACACCTTTACCAATGGGCATTACCTGAGCTTGGACACCAACTGCCCGTTCTATGCAGACATGCAAAAGCAGTGGAATGAAGGAATCCGTCATGCTTTTGGCATGCTGCCGCGGTTTGACTGGGAAAAGCCCGCCTGAGTTCTTCGCGGTATCGGATTCCGCCGGCCGGTAAGTCCCCCGTCTTGAAGGAGTAAGGATGCCAACCATCTATGACCTGAAGCCGCGCTTTCAGTCATTGCTGCGACCGCTCACGGCGAGGCTGGCCCAGCGGGGTATCACCGCCAACCAGGTCACTATCGCGGCGGCTGTCCTGTCTATGGCGGCTGGGCTGGCGGTGGCGGTGCAGCCATCGCAGCGCTGGCCCTACCTGCTGCTGCCGTTGGTGCTTTTCCTGCGCATGGCCCTCAACGCCATCGACGGCATGCTGGCCCGCGAGTACGCCATGAAGTCCGACCTGGGCGCGGTGCTGAACGAGTTGGGTGATGTGTTTTCCGATATCGCGCTCTATGCGCCCCTGGCGCGTCTGGAAGGGCTCAGTGGCGCGTGGCTCTGCGCGTTTCTGTTATTGCTGGTGATCAGCGAGATGACCGGCGTCGTGGCTGTCCAGATCGGCGCCAGCCGGCGTTACGACGGACCCATGGGAAAGAGTGACCGGGCCTTCGCGCTGGGCGCTCTGGGATTGGCTTTTGGCCTGGGGCTCACGCCGGGTGCCTGGCTTGATGGGTTTTTTGCCCTGCTCTGCCTGCTGTCGATACTGACCATCGTCAACCGTGCCCGCAAAGGCCTGGCCGAGGTTAGCCGGTGAACGGGCTTGCGGTCAGCCCGGCGGTTGCCTGGACCCTCGGCGGCATCTTCGCGCTGCTGGCTTTCTCCTCGCTGCTGACGACCTTCCTGCAAACACGGAACCCCGCTCGTGACTATGGCGAGCTGCGCCAGCGGGTCCGGTCCTGGTGGGTGATGGCCGGGGTGTTCACGGCTGCGCTGGCCCTGAACCGGGGGCTTTCCCTGGTGTTCTTCGCCTTCATGAGTTTCCTGGCCTTGAAGGAATACTTCAGCCTGATTCCAACCCGTCGGGCCGACCGCCGAGTGCTGTTCTGGGCTTATCTCGCGATTCCCCTGCAGTACTACTGGGTCGAGAGGGAATGGTACGGCATGTTCATCATCTTCATCCCGGTGTATGCCTTCCTGTTCTTGCCCATGCGCATGGTGCTCATCGGCGAGACCCAGGATTTCCTGCGGGCGGCGGGCACGCTGCACTGGGGGCTTATGACCCTGGTCTTCAGCATCAGCCACCTGGCGTTCCTGCTGGTGTTGCCCGGAGCGAACGCGGCCGGAGCGGGGGGCGCCGGCCTGGTGTTGTTCCTGGTGCTGCTGACGGAAAGCAATGACGTGGCCCAGTATGTCTGGGGCAAGCTCCTGGGCCGGCACAAGATCATCCCCAAGGTCAGTCCCAACAAGACCTGGGAGGGCTTTCTCGGTGGCTTGGCCACGACCGTTTTGTTGGCTCTGGCCCTGGCGTCCCTGCTGACACCCATGGGACTGCCCCAGGCGGCGGCCGCCGGCGTGTTGATCGGGCTTGCAGGCTTCATCGGCGATGTGGTGGTTTCCGCCATCAAGCGCGATATCGGCGTCAAGGACAGCGGCAGCATAATACCGGGACACGGCGGCATCCTGGATCGCATCGACAGTCTCACCTACACCGCGCCGCTGTTCTTCCATTTCGTGCGCTACCTGTACTTCTGAGCGATGACGCGCCTGCTCCGATTCGGATTTTTCGCCCTGTTCGTGCGCTTTCTGGTGCTGGTGGTTCTGGGGCTGAGCGTGCGTCAGCGTCAGCGATTACCGGCGACCGGACCGGCCATCGTCTGCGCCAACCACAACAGTCACCTGGACACCCTGGTGCTGATGAGCCTGTTTCCGCTCGCCTTGCTGCCGCGTCTTCGGCCCGTGGCGGCGCTGGATTACTTTCTGCGCAACCGGGTGCTGGCCTGGTTCGCCCTCAACATCATCGGCATCATTCCTCTGGAACGAAAGCCCCGGCGGGGCGTGGATCCCCTGGCGGGCTGCGTCGAGGCCCTGGAGCGTGGCGATATCCTCATCCTGTTTCCGGAAGGCAGCCGGGGCGCGCCGGAGAGCATGGCCCAGTTCAAGAGCGGCATCGCGCACCTGGCGGAACGGGTTCCGGAGGTGCCGGTCGTTCCGGTATTCATGCACGGCTTGGGCAAGGCCCTGCCCAAGGGCGAGGCCATCTTGGTGCCCTTTTTCTGCGACGTGTTCGTGGGTGAAGCGCTGGCCTGGAGCGGGGGTAGGCGAGCCTTCATGCAGGAACTCGAAGAGGCGGTGCAGGCGCTGGCCAGCCAGGGCCGCTTCCCGGACTGGCATTGAGGCCGTTGGCTTCCGGTCTTAGGCTCGCCGCTGCCGGTAAATGGCTCATTTCCCACCCTAACGCTCTGATCCATGGTACGGTAAATGTCACAGGGGCGTCTCTCCGGATCGACCGTGCGTGCGACCGGACCCGAGGCGCTGAACGGGTTGTACAGGCATTCAGCGGAGTTACAAGCATGAGCGATATTGATGGTTGGTTGTTGCAGGTCACCAGCGGTGATCCGCGCGATGGCGAGCAGCAGGTAGATATGTATGCGGCCTGGGAGACGTCCGAGGATGCCGCCGCGGCCCTCGTGACCAAGACTTTTGCTCTGGCAGAAGATCAGTTGGTGGCGGTGGTGGACACGCTCCCGGCGGAAGCGCTGACCAAACTGGGCCTGTCGCCGGGGCAGGCGTGTCCGTTCGTGGAGGAAGCGATCTCCGAATGATCCCCCAGTCAGGCGGGCGCGCGGTGATGGCAGGCCTGGAAGAAACCCGCGACTGGGCGGCTTGCCGCGAGGCTGCGCTGCCTTACTCTTACGAACGTTTCGCGCGGGCCAAGGTCTTCGTGTTCCGCAAATGGGTGGAACTCGCGGCGGAACGGCGCATTCCGGTGCCCACCGATCTCTCCGGATCCTGCAAATTCGGCTCCTTGTTCATGAATCGGGTGTTTGGCGGCGCGTTGCGGGGCCATTACCAGCACCAATACAACCTCATTGAAGGGCGTATCGTCGATTTAAGCCACGACGCCGTCGATGTGGGCCGCATGCACGATCCCTACCTCAACGAGCCCGGTTTTTTCGATATCCCCGAGCAGCGCGCGTCCCTGAGCGGGTGCTTGCCACGGGTCGAACGCTGGGCGTTGGAATTCCTGGCGGAGATCCAAGCGGCCGGTCAGGCCTGAGGGCAGCCGCAAATCCCGATCCCCAGGTGGCCCGCGCGACAGCGCCGAAACCTTGAATTGCTCGGCGTCCCGCGGCCTGTAGCCGCAAAGGCTCAGGGTTGGACGTCGGAAGCGGGATTCCGTTGCAGGGTGACGTGGAGGTCCTGTTCCGCCTGCTCGAGCGTCATGTGGCGGATGTCCTTGCCCAGGACATAGTAGATGACGTATTCGCAGATGTTGCAGGCGCGGTCGCCGATGCGCTCCAGTGAGCGCGCAACCCACATCAGGTTGAGGGCCACCGGGATCTGCCTGGCGTCCTCGGTCATCGTAGCCAGTTGTTCGCGCATGATGTCCTGGTATTCCAGGTCGATCTGGCGATCGTTCTGCTTGACGCGCATGGCCATTTCTACGTCCAACCGAGCCATCGCATCCAGTGCGTCCTTCAGCAGTTCCCTGACGTGTACGCCGAAACTGTCGATGGCCGCCAGTTGCTGCTTGCGCGGATAATAAGTGGCCAGATGCAGGGTGCAGCGCGCGATGCGCTTGGCATCGTCACCGATCCGCTCCAGGTCGGTAATGGTTTTGATCACCGCCATCATCATGCGCAGGTCGCTCGCGGCCGGCTGGCGGCGCGCCAGCACCCGTGTGCATTCCTCGTCAATGGCAACTTCCAGGGAATTGACCTTGTAATCGTCACGGATCACCTGCTCCGCAAGGGCCGTATCGCCCTCCGTCAGCGACTTCATGGCCTGGGTGATCTGTTCCTCTGCCAAACCGCCCAAGTTGAACAGGCGACCCTGTATCCCGGCCAGTTCCTCGTCGAACTGGCGGGACGTGTGCTGCCTGCGGCTTTGAAAGTCACTGGAACTGGTCATTTCGGTCCCTGCAAATCGGTTGGATGGGCGCTTCATGCCCCAGCTTAATGAATTTACCCGCATTGACAAGCCCTATTATGGCAGCCCGGCGCGCAGGCCTTATGATCGGGGTGAGCGCTTTCCTGGTCTGAGTATGAGGGACCGTCCTTGGTATCCGTCCCTGGCTTCCGTTTCAAACGTGAGGGATTGCTCTTGCACACATAGGGTGAAGCAGGAACATGACGGCATGATGACAGCGTCACCGGGGGTGTTCCTTCTTTTCGGTATTTGAATTCGGCTTGGCCTGGCTTTATGCTTGCCGTCGCTTTCGGGGGGGGCGGACCAGCGCCGGCGCTCGAAGCCGTTGTTCAACATGTGGGATCAGTGTATTGAGATTTCGAGGGCATATCGCCGCTGTCATAGCGGCGTGGATGATTGGTACGGCCGCAGCGCAGACGCCGCCCGAAGTGCAGCAGATTCAGGACGAATGGGCCGAGGTATTTTACAAATTGCCCTCCAGGCAGCAGGTCGCTCCGTTCAAGGCTTTGCTGGAGCGCACGCAGGCGCTCCGCGAGCGCTACCCGGATCGAGCCGAGCCCCTGGTGATGCAAGCCATCATCCTGTGCACCCTGGCGGCGTCAGATTGGGGCTTTGATTCCCTCAGCCGGCTGCAGGACGCGCGCGAGCTCCTTATCCAGTCCATCGACCGGAACCCCCGCGCGATGGAGGGCACGGCCTTCATTACCCTGGGCAATCTCTATTTCCGCCTGCCGGGTTGGCCCATTTCCTACGGTGACGACGAACTCGCCCTGCATTACCTGGAATCTGCGGCCAAGATGTTTCCCGATGCCATCGACGTCAATTTCTTCCTAGGGGACTACTGGCTGCACGAAGGCGAATATGAGAAGGCGCTGAGCTATTTGCAGAAAGCCGACCAGGCACCGGTGCGCCCTGGACAGCGGCTTTCGGACGAGAAGCTCAAAGAGGAGCTGCAGGCTTCCCTCGAAGCCGCCAGGAAGCGCTCCGGATCCCGCGGCGACTTTTTCTCGTCCCTGTTGCCTTCCACCCTGGGAGAGCAGAGCACCAAGGCTTCGCGCGCGGAGCACTGAGCAAAAAAAAGCCCACCTTGTGGGTGGGCGAACGCTGAAGATAGGAAGGAGTCATGCTCTTCACTGTTATACAAAGCATCATATGTGCCACAATAATTATAAAATAAAAACAATACTTTAAAATTAATTGCCGGATACGCTCGTTACACGCTTGAACGGTTTTTGTGCGATTTTGCACAATAATGGCACCGGAAACGGGAGCTGGTTCTTAGCGACTGCCTAAGCGTTCGGCGTACACGGTGATTTCTTCGCGGTCGTGATACAACTGCCGCGCACGCAGACGGAAGGGTACCTCCGCGGCATCCAGGGATTCAGCGATCCGCTCCAGGCAAGCGCGCACCTCGTCATAGCGCTTTTTCATGGGCAGTTTCAGGTTGAAGATGGCGTACCGGCAATGCCGCCCGGCGAGCCAGCGGGCCGCCAGGGCGGCGATGCGGGCGGGCTGCTCCACCATGTCGCAGACCAGCCAGTCCACCGGTTTTGGCGGCAGATAGCGGAAGCCGTCCACCCGCAGATGCTCGACGATGCCCGATTCCAGCAGTGCCGGGTCCATGGGGCCATTGTCGATGGCGGTGACGCGTATGCTGCGGCGCACCAGTTGCCAAGTCCACCCCCCTGGCGCCGCGCCCAGATCGACGGCGCGCATGCCGGGCTGCAGTGCCTTGTGGTTCGGGCCGAGGAAGGTGAGGAAGGCTTCCTCCAGTTTCAACGTGGACCGGCTGGGCGCCGAACGCGGAAACTTCAGCCGCGGGATCCCCATGGGCCAGGGCGAGGCATTGCCGGGATGGGAGAGCCCCACATAAGCGTTTGAGGAATCCAGGAAGAAGATGTGCAGGCGCGGTGCTGACTGCCGCCCTCCCGCCAGGCCTGCAGCCTGTGCCGCGGCGCCGAAGGGCGTGCTGAACTTGCGCACGAACACCGACAGTTCCTTGGCCTCGTTGGTGTCCGCCGTTTCCAGGAGAATGTCGGAAAAGGGGCCGCCCAGACTTCGTGCGGCCGAAAGCAACGGGGTGATTCGGTCCGTGACTGGCAGTTGCGAGATCAAGGGCAGGGCGAAGACCCACTGACGTGGGAAGATCAGGTCGGCGAAGCGCAGTTCTTCGCCTAGCGTGGACACCTGCGCGGTATCATAGGGCGAGAACAGCACATAGCCGGACTTGTCGCTGGTTTTGCAGAATCCTTCGATATGCAGGGCACGCGCGCGATTCTGGATTTCAGCGGCGCATTCTTTTTCGAAGCCTGCTCGGCAATACAACAGCAGGAGTTCGGGCGGGTTCGGGCGCGGCTGAGTCAAAGCAGTTGCAGTAAGGCAAGATCACGAAGCGCGCTATGCTACCCCACGCGGGCGCGGGCGTCGATTTCAAGACTTGCGCTCGCGGATTATAATCCCCGCCTGCGCGAAGGGGCAGGCAGTCCAGCTGCCTGCATTGCGGCCTGTTGTGGTTGCCCAGAGCCAGCTGACGGGTGTCAATGATGCCGCCGCACCCAGAGAATACCTGAACGAGGAGACCGCCATGAAATGGACCATCGCAGCCACGGGGCTCACCGCGGCGCTCGGCCTGTTGGCCTATACCAATCCAGACCTGAAACACTACGATGATTTCATCAACCGCGAGATCATCGAACAGGCCCGGCAGCAGAACAATCCACTGGTCGCCACCCTCGGTAACTTGTTTGGCGGCGTCGCTTCCAGCTTGGTGGTACGCCAGACCGAGCGCAGAAACTACCTGTTTTTCAGCACGTACCAGACTACCATGGGCAAG